>VGSD01000179.1 GCA_016875155.1 Deltaproteobacteria bacterium
ACTGTTTTTACAAAATGGGTTTGTCCAAAGATGACATTGCAACCTTCCGGAATATCGATTCGTTCTGTCTTTAATTCCATATTAAACCTCCTTAATTATTTCCCCTCTCCCCTTGGGGGAGAGGGCCAGGTCGTTTCGACTCGCAACCGAGGTGAGGGGTGAGAGTGATTTTCTGATTTATTTTATTGAAACCACCCGCCCTCCTGTCATTTTGAGAAGGTCTGAGGGCGTGAGTTTAAAGACCGCATGCGGGCTACCGGCTGCTGCCCAGATTTCTTGATAGGTTAATAAATCCTCATCGATAAAGATTTCGATCTTCTCAAGATGGCCGATAGGAGGAACCCCACCGATGACAAAACCCGTGTGCTTGCGTACGTAGTCGGCATCTGCCTTACCAAGGGGTTGGGAGATGAATGACTCGATCCTCTTTTCATTCACCCGGTTTGACCCGCTTGCAATGACAAGAATAGGCTGATCGGTCTGTATGGCCCGAAACACGATGGATTTGGCGATCTGTCCAACAGAACACCCGACTGCTTGAGCCGCCTCTGCAGAGGTTCGGGTTGTGGATTGCAATTCCATCACATCATTTGGCAAACCAAGCGCCTTTAACGCATCCTGAACCTTCTGCACACTTGGACTTAATGCATTGGACATATCTACACCAGCACCCGAAAAGTTTCACGACTTTGGTCGCTTCCAGAAGGGGCCTGTCTTTCCAAGTTCTCCAAGCGTTGCGACCATTTCGCGGGCATATTCTCGACTATGAGATACCCAATCGGGGTCCATGCGTCTGCGAAAGTAACTACCCGAAAAAACTTTTACCAAGTCCGGAAGCGAAAGGATACCTTCGACAGTGGCTGGATCGAACCGTGCCCAATTCCGAATGTGTTCTTCCGACCGGAAGAGATTCATCGTGCTTCAGGCATAGGGGGCATTTTCAAACCACTTCCAAAAGGGCACTGCCACATAGGCCATCAAACCTTCGGGGTCAGTTCCAAGAATTTTCCCATCCCGAATCTCCACCCGTATGGGAAGCCCGCAATCGAGACACGGGGTATCGATCTGAACTGTTTTCCCCGGAAAGAGCCAGCAGACTGCCAGCGACTCGAACCCTCACTGGCCAAACCATTTCTGTTGCCTTTCAATCGTGATTCGATATTGAGTGGGAAGATTGTTGAACGGAGCAAAGGAGGCAATGTAATCCGTACTGGGATAGAGCCATCCGGGAATGCCTGGTGTTGTCAAAAGATCGTGAAGGGCTTTTCGGCCCTCTTCTATGGACATTCCCAGACCGGATGCGATCTCCGTATAATGAGGCGCCTGTCCAGTTTCTACCATTCTCTTCATGATAAAATGAAACGTCCGATCTAAATCAGTTGGATTAGCCATGAGGCTCACCCCCTGTGAATCGTTTGAATTATTGGTTATGGGTGGATGGTTCTAATTCTTTTTAAAATCTATTGAATTTATGAAAAAAAGTCAATTTGAAATTACCTAATACAAACGCAGAATATAATTTGACATGTAGGGCAAGGCTTTAGCCTTGCCTAAAGCAACCCTGAAGGGTTGCCCTACAAAATATTTAATGCGTTTGTATTAGTTGGGGAGTTATTTGAAGATAGCATGACATGCTACAGAAAAGATCGAACATTTAAAAAATCTCATCTTTTGCGAATGTTTCCACCTCGATCTTTTCTCCGTCAGTGATCACGGTGATGGCTCCGTGTTTATCCGTTCTGAATATCTTTACCCTCAATTGTTCATACCTTTTCATGACCTCCGGGTGGGGAAGCCTTGCGATGTTTCGTTCTCCAACGCTTAAAATCGCATAGTCCGGTTTCACCCTTTGAAGAAAAGCAGGACTGCTGGATGTGGAACTTCCATGATGGGGGATTTTTAGGAGATGGGCCTTAAGCGAATGGTCTTTTCTCATCATCCGTTCCTCTGCCTCTTTCTCAATATCTCCTGTCAGAAGGAGAGTAATGTTCATAAATGTTAGTTTCATTACCAGGGACTGGTTGTTGAGGAGGGCTGGATTTTGACGAACTGCATGGCTGACGTTTCCGGCAGGTGGGTTGAGGATAGTGATCTCAACCCCATTGATTATTTGAGGAGGCGTATTTTCATTCAATAAGAATCGTTCGGTCTTTCTTTTTGCAATAGTTTCTTCTAAGCGGAAAAAGGGTTCGGAATCCGTACGAAGTCCACTGCTCCAGAATCGGCCAATGGAGAATCGGGAGGCAATAAAATTTAGACCTTTTAGATGGTCAGGGTCAGGATGGGTCAACACAAGAGTATCGATGCTTCGAATCTTCTTCTTCCAGAGAAAAGGCGCAACGACATTCTTTCCGATATCGAAACGGTCCTCGTGGAGACCTCCACCATCGATGAGCATCCTCTTTCCCTTTGGGAATTCAACCAGGATGGAGTCTCCATGACCCACATCGAGGAAGGTGATACGGAGATTTTTTTGAAAAGCATCCTTCAGGTTCCAGTAGGCTAAATCAGCACCAAGAAAGATGCAGATCCCAATAAAGAGATATTGGATTGCCTTTCCTTTGCGGAGATGGATGCATAGGAAGAAGAGAAGATAGTAGAGAATGATTTCAATCGGCGTAGGGGTGGGAATGTAAATGGATGCAAACGGAATGGAGGCAAAGAAAGCAACGACCTTGAGGAGAAGGGTCGCAAAGAATTGATTCAGTGTGATCAGAAGACTTGCAAAGGGATAGAAGATAAAAGAGAAGAGGGAGGCGATCAGGCTGATGGGGACGATGATAAAGCCCACCCAGGGAATGGCAAAGAGGTTGGCTATAAATCCAATGAGAGAGACGCGGTTGAAATGGAGTGCCACAAAAGGCGCGGTTCCCAGGGTTGCGACCGCTGTGACGATGAGACAGAGTCTTACATACCTCCAGACCTTCTGCCTCCATGAGGTTTCCGCGGGGATTGGCAAATCCCCTTGTTTTAGGTTCCTGAGGATGGGCGGTACGAGATAGAGAATCGAAAGGACGGCTAAAAAGGAGAGTTGAAAGGAGACATCGAAGAGGGAAGGAGGTGATAATAGAAGAATAAGAAGAGCTGCCAGAGCAAGGGTGTGGAGAAGATGCCTCTCTCTATCGAAGACAATGGAGAGAAAGAAGACGATCACCATGATTGTTGCCCGTATCACGGACATCCCTCCTCCGGCAATGAAAGTGTAGAGGATCATGCAGGGGATGGTGAGGATCGCCGCCAATTTTCTAACAGAGAACGACAGGAGAAGTATTTCCGAACGCTTCATGACCCAGAGAAACAAAGAGAAGGAGAGAAAAGCGACAATTCCGAGATGGTCTCCTGAGATGGCCAGCAGATGGGCAATTCCTGAGATGACAAAATCTTCTCTCACTTCCTCCGGAATGTTTCCCTGCTCTCCCAAGACCAAGGCTTGAAAGAGGGCAGAGGAGGGCATGGTCCCTTCTCTTTGTAAAAAATGGCGGATGTGATCCCGCCAGGCTTCAATCCTGAGAAGGATGGGGTTTTTAAAACCCTCTCCCACTTTGGCGAACATTTTTTCGTCGGACAGAAATCCAATGGCGTGAATCCTTTCAAAAGCGAGATATCGTTCGTAGGAGAAGACGCCGGGGTTATGAAATCCATGCGGACGCTGGAGCCGGCAGAGAAAGCGGATCCGGTCTCCTAAACGAAGAGAATCGCTCTTCCCTTTCATGAAGAGAAGGAGATATCCTTCAACAGGGATGTGATGGTCTTTGGAAATGATCTTGTTAGATTTGATCAGAAATTGGGTTCCGCTTGAAGTCCGTTGCGGGGAACGGTCAATCGTTCCTTCGAGAAAAACCTGTTCAGGACCAATGAAGCGGGATATATGGGAAGGAGGATGATTCGGATGGAAATAACATTGAATCGAAACGAATCCAAGAACAAGGAAGAAAGCAAGGGTAACCCAGGAGGCCCACTGGACTTTTTTCAGAAGGATCAAGAGAATCCAGAGGACCAGAAGGAAGAGGAGAAGGAACAGCCCTTGAGAGAGATAGAAGAGAGTGAAATAGCCGCCAAAGAGCCCGACTGCATAGGCGATCAGAATGGGAATAAGAGGCAGGCGAAGTATCTTTGTCATCTCCGCCCCAATGGGATCAATTTTTTTAAGATGATTCAGGATAATGAATAATAAAGACCGTTGTCAAGGAGAAAATGGGACCCTAAAATAATCCATTAAAACAGGCAAAAAAATTTGACCCATTCGACAGTGCACCCTCGGATTTAATGTCTCGACTGAACTTGCTGAAATCTCAGATTGAAGGCAAACCTCGCCCTTTAGAAATGAATGAAAAGTTCCGCTCAGGGTCAACCCTGAGCAAGCCAAAGCATTTAGACTAGGGGAGCCGAAGGGTTGACATTGTTGAAAAAAATCATATAATTATGAGTCAAAAAAATAAGTTATGAAAGGAGGTTGAAGATGGATGCCTGGCATTCGGATAAAAGAGAACGAATCCTTCGAAAACGCACTCAGGCGGTTTAAGAAACAGGTTGAAAAGACCGGGATATTATCTGAAGTTCGGAAACGAGAACATTTTGAAAAACCGAGCATCAAGCGAAAGAAAAAAGCCCTGGCCGCAAAAAAGAGAGCCATGAAGAGGATGCGGAAGTTCGTGGATAGAGGACAGAGATGAACCTGGAAGAAAAACTCGTGGAAGAGATGAAACAGGCGATGAAGGCCAACGATAAGATCCGGCTGTCCACCATCCGGATGATCCGTTCGTCTTCAAAAAACAAAGAGTTCGAGTTGAGAAGAAAGTTGGAGGATGAGGATATCATCAAGGTCATTCAGGGGATGGTGAGAAAAGGCGAGGAATCCGTTGAGCAGTTTCAGGCTGGAGGACGAAACGATTTAGTGGACAAGGAGAAGGCAGAGATCGAGATTCTGAAATCCTTTTTACCTCAACCCCTCAGCCAGGAAGAGATGATCAAGATCATTGATGAAACGATTCAAGAGACCCAGTCCTCGTCCTTAAAGGATTTAGGAAAGGTCATGAAGGTAGTTATGCCCCGCTTGGGAGGGAAAGCCGATGGTAAGGTGATCAATCAACTGGTCAAGGAAAGGCTTTCCCCCTGAGTTTCCCCTCGTCAATAGAGTTGTTTCCCTTTTTTTTGTTTTATGGATAATCGTTCCCTTAGAGCATTAGAGTTCAACTCCCTATTAGACTTTTTAAAAGATTTATCAATCTCCCCTCTGGGTAAGAAGCGCTGCCTTACCCTGACTCCCTCGTCTGATCCACTGATCATTGAATCGAGGTTGACCGAAGTCATCGAGCTAAAGGAGATTCTGGAAACCCGGGGGGATATTCCCCTTGGGGGGCTGAACGACATTGAGGACCTGCTGAAAAGATTGGAGGTTCAAGGGGCAGTCCTCCAAGTTCAGGAGATTCTCGATATTCACCAGCAGATCGTGCTGGTCAAAACCATCCGGCGGTTCTTTGCGAAATTTGAGATCAAGGCTCCTTCCCTTCAGGAGAAGATCTCAAAACTTTCCTCTCTCAAAGGTCTGGAAAGGGAGATCCTCAACGCCATCCATACGAAGGGCGAGATCCTCGACCGCGCCAGCCCGACCCTTTTGGATATTCGTCTGCGATTACAAACAGTCCGAGAAAAGGCAAAAGCCATTCTTGAACGTCTCATTCACAGAGAAGATCTCCAGGAAATCTTCCAGGACGATTTTATTACCTTAAGAAACGGGAGATATGTCTTCCTTATCAAATCCGACTTCAAGAACCGGTTGGAGGGAATCATCCACGACCAATCCCATAGCCACCAGAGTCTCTTCTTTGAACCCATGCAGGCCATTCCCTTTAATAATGAGGTCAACATTCTCACGGCAGAGGAGAAGGAGGAGGAGTACCGTATTCTCGAAGCCCTCTCCGAAAAGATCAGAGCAGAGCTTCCGTCTCTCTGGAGTGATCTTGACATTTTGGGAGAGTTGGATCTTCTTTATGCGATGACGAGGCTCACTCTCCTCTTAAAGGGGATCCGGCCTGAATTGAACAAGGATGGGAGGATCATCCTGAAGGGAGCGAGAAGCCCGCTTCTCAGCCTCCAAAAAGGAGTTCGTGTCGTCCCGATTGACCTCCGGATGGGAGAAGGGATCCGGACTCTTATCATCAGCGGAGCCAATGCAGGCGGAAAAACAGTGGCCATGAAGACCCTGGGGCTT
>VGSD01000180.1 GCA_016875155.1 Deltaproteobacteria bacterium
AGCTTGGCTGTGTTCACTGCCACGGCGGAAACAATAAGGCAGGAGAAAAGGAGGTGGCACACAAAGGAAAGAAATCTGCTTCCGCCGAAGCAGGGCGACTCTGCGCTCCCTGTCACGGAAAGATTGTTGAGACCTATAAAACGAGCCTCCATGCGACATTTCGGGGAGCCTACACCGTAATGAGTCAGCGGGCCGGGGAGAGATGGCCAGCGGTTAAACCTGTAATTGATAAGGCGTGTTTTAAATGCCATGCCTCCTGTGGAGGCTGCCATATCTTCAGAGAGGGGCCTGGGGGAGGAGGCCTCTTTGGAGGGCATAAGTTTTTCAGGCGTCCACCCATTACTCAGTCATGCGATGGCTGTCATGGTGGCCGTATTGGAATGGAATATTTCGGTCGAATGGAGGGAAATGAGCCGGATGTCCACTGGGAAAGAAGGAAAATGGAATGCTTTGAATGCCACCGAATTGCAGAGTTTCATGGAGACGGGAAAATTTACCCGACCCGTTTTGAGAAAGAGTCAAAGCCTTCCTGTCTCGGATGCCATCCAGATGCAGCACCCGGGAAATCCAAACTCGTCTCACATAATGTTCACGGCGATAAACTTTCCTGCTATGTCTGTCACTCCCAGTCTTATAAAAATTGTTACGGTTGCCATGTGGGCAAAGGGAGTAATTCTGAGACGGAATTTAAAATTGGCAAGGATATCAGGTCAGAAGGAAAATTTACCACCCTTCGCCATGTCCCTACGACCAGGACGATGATAAAAGCCCTCGTGCCAGATGCCATGCCACATTATGACCTTCTGCCCACCTGGACAAAGGCTTTTCCCCACAATATAAGGCGCGTCACAAAACAGAATCAGTCCTGCAACAACTGTCATGGCAATAAAGATATTTTTCTTCTTAAAGGGAGCCTTGATCCAAGGTATCCAAAAGCCAATGCGAAGGTGGCGATTGAAAAACCACCGGAAAGGAGGAGTCAATGAAAGGAAAATGGGGGGTAAAAGTAATAGTGTTTATTTCTGGTTTTCTTCTGTCTATCTTCCTTTGTTTTAATGCGTATGCCGCCGGGTTTGCCAATCCCGATTATCTCATCGAAACAAAGGACTTAATGGCGAAGATGGGCCAGCCGGGTCTCGTCGTCGTCGATGTAAGGGTGCCGGAAGCTTATGAATTAGGCCATATTAAGGGTGCAATCAACATTTCCGTAAAACTCACCCAGGGCACAGTGAAGGGTGTAAAGGAGAATATGCTCCCAGTAGCGGATCTGGAAAAGCTATTAGGATCGAAGGGGATCGGTACTGACTCCTTTGTTGTTCTTTATGATGAGAACGTCCAGGACTACTCCACCCTCTTCTTCTGGACTCTCGATGTGCTGGGTCATAAGAAGATGGCTGTGTTGAACGGAGGGATATCGAAATGGGCGAAGGAAGGGTTGCCGATCACTTCTGAAGAGACGAAACTGCCTCCAGCAAAATATACTGCCCAGTATGATGCTTCAAAGGTAGCCACCCTCGAGGATGTAAAGAAAAGCTTAGGGCAAAAAGGAGTTGTGTTCGTTGATACCAGGGGATCCAAGGAATTTACAGGAGAAACGCCTGGCCGCGATGTAGGACGAGGGGGCGGTCGTCTTCCTGGCGCTGTGAATGTGGATTGGGTAAACCATTCCGCAACGAAGGATGGCTTTAAAGTTTACAAGAGCGCAGACGAACTTATCAGTATGTATGAAAAAGCAAAAGTCGCCAAGGATAAGGAGGTGATCGTCTACTGCAGAACAGGATTGCGCTGCACAAACAATTACTTTGTTCTTAAACTTCTTGGTTATCCAAAGTTGAGAAGCTATGATGGGAGCATGATCGAATGGAGCAACATCCCTGACCTCCCGATGGAGAAGGGAAAGTAGTCTATTCCTTGAAGAATCATTGCAAAGTATAAAGTTAGCAATGCAAAGCTACCAATGAAAAGGGGGTGTGATTATGGCTGAGAAAAAACAGGGCATTGATTGGTCAACAATCTGGAAGAAGGATGACTGGATGGCGGTATGGATAGGCTTTCTCATTCTGATTATCTTCATGGTCGGAGCTACCTTTAAGCTTCCAAGATGGGGATGGATGACTGAAGGAGCTTTCCAAGCCAAGGTGGCGGAGTGGACCAAGAAAGTGGAGGACCTCAGTAAAGAGGCAGAGAAGATGGATGAGTTAGGGCTGAAGATGGGGGCAGCTACCCTTAAAGCGGCCATTGATACGAAGGACAGAGCAAAAATTGGAAAAATTGCAGGAAAGATCGAGAAAATTGCAAAGGAAGTAAAAGATTCGAAGTTTAGGGGTAAAGCGGAAAAGCTTACCAAAGAGATTAAGGACGGCGGAGTAAACACCTTTGGAAAGATGTTCTCGGGAGACAATCTTTTAACCGCTCTTTATATGCTGATCGGTTTTTGGATCTTTGCAGCTATAGGAATAGCGATTATGGGAATGCCTCTCGGTAAGTTTATCATTGGATTCCCCTTCGTTTTCATCCTATCGCTCATAGCGGGGATCATCGGAGGAAACACAACGATTGCCTACTGGGGTCTTGAGGTAGTATTTTGGGCTCTTCTTTTGGGGCTTCTGGTAAGTAATACAGTAGGTTTGCCTGGATGGGTTAAAGAAGGGGTGAAGACAGAATACTTTATCAAGATCGGTCTCGTTCTGCTGGGGGCGGAAGTTCTCTTTACAACCATCGTTAAGGTGGGCGCTTACGGGATGATTCAATCCATCATCGTCATTGGATCAGTCTTTTATTTCTGCTTCTGGGTGGCAAAGAAATTGGGTCTCGATGATGAATTTGCCTCCATCCTCGGAACAGCCGTCTCTATCTGTGGTGTCTCGGCTGCCATTGCCGCGGGAGGTGCCGTGAAGGGCGATCCCAAAAAGGTGAGCCATACCATTTCCCTCGTCCTTCTCTGCGCCATTCCCATGCTGATCCTCATGCCGGTCATAGCAAAAGGGGTAGGAATGGCATCAGCCGTTGCAGGAGCCTGGTTGGGCGGCACCATTGACACAACCGGCGCAGTTGTGGCGGCAGGCGCCATCGCTGGTCCGGAGGCAATGTCTGTGGCCGTTGTGGTGAAGATGGCACAGAATGTATTAATCGGAGTCGCCGCATTTCTACTCGCCATATGGTTCGTCTTCAAAGGGAAAGAGGCGGGCGAAAAACCACATGCGATGGAGATCTGGTTCAGATTCCCGAAGTTCGTCTTGGGCTTCCTCGTCGCCTCGATCGTCTTCTCTTTCTTCATGAGTGAGGCATTTGCGAAGTCTGTGACAGACATTTCGAGGAGTATTAGAGCATGGTGGTTTAACCTTGCCTTCATCTGTATTGGTCTCGATACGAGGTTCAAGGAACTCGTGGCAATGGGCGGTGGAAGGCCTGCGGCCGTATTTCTCATCGCTCAGGGCTTCAACATCATCGTGACACTGATCCTTGCCTATCTCATCTTCGGTGGCTTAATCTTTCCAGTTCCAAAATTTTAAGCTTTAGATTTCCCCTCACCTTTCTCCTCTCCCCTGAGGGGAGAGGGATGGGTGAGGGGGATTAAAACCCGAGAATTTTGTGGCACGTTTTGCATGGCTCTGGAGGTTTCGGTAATCGAGTGTCCTGGCCATTCCTCACCTTGGGACTATCCCAAACTGAGAAATAGAGTTCTCTGAACCTATTTTTCCTGTCCATAAAGCAGTTTCTGAAATTTTCATAACTTTTACCATTCCAAATCTCAGAGAAGGATTCCTTAAAGATATTTCCAAAACTCACTTTTTCCATCCAGTATTCTTGGCTGCAGAAGACCCTTTTAAAAGGGGAGTAAAGTGGGGGATAAAGGTAGACACACGGAGAGACCTCACCTTCTGTGGAGATGTAGAGGCTCCTTAAGGGGTTCTCCTCGCAGACAGAGACATCGGTGGCGAACAGGGAGGGCCTCTTCAGTAGGATATTAAGCCTTTTTGCATTTCGCTCTGCTTGCCTCACCATCTTTTCATCCTCATTTTCGTCATTCCCCCAAACAAAGATTCTCTGCTCTTCTTGCCAGGTATTGATCGTATGGCAGATATTGGTCAGGATCACTTTTCCAATCCCCATTTTTCTTGCAAAGGAGGGAACTAAGGGGACCTCGTGAATATTATCCTTCAACATGAGGAAAACAAGGTGCATTTTGGGCCGAGTGATGCTCCGTCGTTTTCTATCTTCTGTAAAGAAACGAATAGCATCAAGAATCTCTGATAAATGGGAATTGACCCGGATGTTGGAATGGGTTTCTGGCGTTGTTCCTGCGATTGAAAAACCTATAAAGTCAAGTCCGGCCTCGATCAGTTCAGAGGTCCGGGTTCCTGTCAATCCTTTGGCGCTTGTCACGAACCCCACTTGAGAATCCTCCTTCTTCACGAGACGGATGCATTCCAACAGATCTTTGTGAAGTAAGGATTCACCCCATCCCTCCAAAACAACCGTTTCAACTTCTTTCAGGTAAGGAAGCAGTTTCTTGAAATCCTCAAGAGGCATGTCCTGGGACTGCCAGTCCTTTGTTTCTGCTCGGATGCACATCTTGCACCGAAGAGGGCACCTCGTCGTTAATTCGACCTGCCATGCTAAAAAGGGCTTCTCTTTTCTTCCCTTAAATAATCTTTTAAGGATCTTTTCTATCATCGGATCTATAGCTTCTGAAGAAGGGTTCCCAAAATATCAGCCCTTTGAGGCTTATACAAGCAGAAGCTGTAGGGGAGAAAGGGAACTCCTCCCCATTTCCTTTTAAAAAAGGTAACACCAGGATTTATCCCGAGACCCAAGTTGATATACTTTTTATTTTCAGCTTTTGCACGCCCGATCACTTTAGAAAGAATAAGGTCCGAGGCACCAGGGAGATAAAGGGCCTCTGAACTGAAATTGAACATATAAAAAGCATAGTCCTTCGCTCCGAATTCTGCCACATCGAAGGCGACGAGATCACCTCTTTTATTTCTCGCATCGCAGATCCATGCACTGTGGGACGAGGAGAGATATTCACCAATTCTCTTAAAGATGAATTGAGTCCCCGGATCAACGGGATGAGTCTTCAGGAAGGCATCGACCATCTTCCTGTGTTCCTCATCAAACTTTCTGTTTTTTTCCACAGAGAGCTCCCGACCTGCCCGACTTAACATATTTCTCAGTTTTTGAGAGATGGACAGGGCAGAAAGGTCCAGGCGATAGTAATGGTCGGTGGGAGGATGGGAATGACCGTCGGGGAAAACGGGTAGGGTTGGAGCGGTCAACGAAACCGTTTCTGGTCTGAAGCGCCTGATGGCTTTCTCCAGAGCCGCCTTCATCCTTTTCTCCTCGAAGGGCTCCAGGAAGGGGTAACCAACAAAGATGAGATGATCCCTCTTTAAGTAGACGAGAAAATCTTCGAAAAGAAATGGTTCGGTCTGTGAAATGGCGGTCACATATTGGGAAATATGTTCAGGCACATAAGCGTGATCTTCAATGTAATCCCTTTGTCCGGCGGTGATCATCGTTCTTCCTGGGTTGCCTGGTATCCTTCGTCGAGAAACATCTTTCGGATTCCCGGGATATGGGCCACCCCTACGAAGGCAACCATCCTTCCTTTGTGGAAAAAGGTTTTCATCCTTTCAAAAAAGATGGGATCGCGTTTCTTAAGGATGGATTCACATCGGGTGGGAAACTCCCCTGTCATGGAGAAAAACTTTGGCAGATCTCCTTCAAGGAAAGCTCTTAAATAAAGTTCTTTATGGACCTTCCAATGACTAAATTGATTGAGATAGTTCACGATCCGATCAAAAGGGATTCCATCGAGGGCTTCCAGTTGATCCTCAAGGGTCTCCAGATATTCGATCTTCTTTCCGAGTTTCCGGGCAAGATGAAACGCCTCGACATCCATGGAATGCTTCCAGCTTAAAAACGCAGACCAGATGGTGAAGAAAGCCATCCAGGGACGAACCCCATGCGTATGAAGTTCCAAAAAGTCTGAAGTGGTCGGACGGATCATGTCCAGATATGAGACCGCCGTAGACAGGGATTGAGAATTCGCCTGAGCGCTCAGTTGTTTGTTAATGGCCCGGATGGTTTCCGGATCGAGCGCCTCATAAACCGAAGGCGTCGTTTTTCCTTGCTGGCCGTAATGAACCACCCGGTCCA
>VGSD01000181.1 GCA_016875155.1 Deltaproteobacteria bacterium
ATCACTGTACTATTGGTAGCCTTAGCTGCAAAACGCTCCGGACATGAAGATAAAATTCGTTTCGTTAAATCATTCATCCCTACCCTCTCCCGAGAGGCTTCAAAAACAATTTCGTGAAGCCCTATTTGCCAAAGGGAGGGGAAAATTTCCCCCTTTTGACAAAAGGGGAAGAAGAGGGATTAGATTCTTTTCAGATTGCGGTTTGGCCCCTTTAAAGGGCCAGTCCCGCCCTTGGCGGGATAAAGCCCCCAGCTTTGCTGGGGGGGATACTTACTTAGCCTTTTGGCCCTTTGGCTTCCATCAGTTCAATGATAACCGAATCCATGGTAGGCATGCCCACCTCAATGATCCTCTGGAGATTGCTCAGAGTTTCCAGAACTCCTTTACCCATGATGCCTTCGATTTCAGGAATACGGACATTCTCCAGGCTGAGGTAAGCACTGTCAACAGCCAGTCCCACAGCCATCAGCGCTTTCAGGCTGCAACCTGATTTGGCACCGTCACAGATCATCCCAGCCATGGTTCCCACCATGTTATTGATCTGGGCTTCGATCTGTGGGGTGTCTCCTCCCATAAGATAAACGATTCCGCACCCAGCACCCACGGCTGCAGCAAGACCGCATCCACAGATGGGTGATAACAGACCCGTGTAGGATTTGATATAGATCGTGGTCAAATAGGAGAGTCCCAGCGCCCGAAGGAGATGCTCATGGGAAGCCCTTGTTGCCTTTGCTGTCTCGACTACAGGAATCGTTGCAACCAGACCCTGGTTTCCGGATCCGGCGCAGGCCATGACTGGAACATCGAGGCCCCGCATGCGTGCCTCCACGACAACAGCGGTGATGTGCTGAATTCGAGAGGGCAACCTTTTTTCATCCGCTCTGGGTTCTTCTTGCTTCTCCATCACCTTGCCCATTTCAAGGTTCGGAAGATCCTCCATGGCTTTCTCTGCAAAACGCATGTTCATGTCCATGGACTGCTGCGGGATGGGGTATTCCGCAATATTCATCGTTTTAACAAATTCGATGAGGATCCGGTAATCCATTCCCTTAACGCGCTCGTAGATCTCTCCCACTTCCTCTTCCTGAAACGAAATTGCATGGCAGGGTTTTCCGTTTCTCTCCACCGAGACGACATGATCGTGGTTTCCCCGGATGACCGCGCACGCTTCATTCGCATGACTGCGGATCTTTGCCAGGACAAGAATCTCTTTAACATAAGGTGTTCTGGCAAGGTGAATCTTCTTTTCCTGGATGAGTGTTTTGGCTTTGTTGATGGCGCCTTTTCCCGGATTCTCGAGAATCTGGAGTCCCCGCTCTACGTTTTTTGAAGAAGTAACCCCCATGGCTGCAGCGAATTCGAGGCCAACCTCACCCGTTCCCGGGATGCCGACTCCCAGAGCATTCTTGTAAGTCCGCTCATCAACCTCAATGAGGACATTTTCAATCTTCTCCACCGGGTCAGCCAAGGCTTGCATGGCACAGCCTGTTGCCAGGGCAACAGCTCCGACCTCTGTGCAGCCTGTTGCTGGAACGACCTCTCGGATTAACAATTTCTTCAGGAATAGGAGATCCTCGTCTCGCATCGTTTCCCCTTTTTTGATTGGATTGCCCTCTATTCTATCGACTGGATTGTGATGAAGTCAACCCTCAAACATCCAAAAAAAAGAGAGCCCAACGGCTCCCTTTTTTGTTGAGTTAAACTCCGTGGCTTATTTTGGTTTTAGCTCCTTCAGTTTTGCGGTGAGAGCAGGGACGACTTCCTTATAATCGCCGACGATGCCAAAGTGGGCGACGTTGAAGATATTGGCCTCTTTATCTTTATTGATCGCCACAATGACCTTAGATCCCAAACAGCCGGAGATATGCGACATGGCGCCGGACAAGGCAATGCCTATGTATAGTTTGGGGCTGACCACTTTTCCGCTCTGACCCACCTGGAGTGACACCGATGCCCAACCCTCATCACAGGCAGGCCTCGTAGCACCCACAGCGCCACCCAGAACACGAGCCAGTTCCTGAACCATTTCCCAGTTTTTCGCACTGCCTATGCCACGACCACCCGCCACGACGACCTCAGCATCTTCCAGCTTTACTCCTTCTACTTGTTCTTTAATCCGCTCGATGACCTGGACTTTAAGTGCTGAAGGGTCAACCTTGCCTTCTACAGGAATTACCTGGCCTTGCCGGGAATCATTACGCTCTGCTGCCGGCACGGTTTTCAATCTTAAAGTGGCCATCTGAGGCCGGGCGGATTTCGATACCGTTGTTGCCTGGGCATTGCCACCAAAGACAGGTCTGGTCGAGACCAGGAGTTTGGTCGCAGGGTCAATGGATAATGCCAGGCAATCCATAGAGAGCCCGCCTCCTAATCGGCCATTGAGCCGCGGAGCTAAATCACAGCCAACATCCGTATGGCCAAAAAGCATAATAGAGGGAAGTACTTTCCGACAAAGGTCAGCCGCGACCTGAGTATAGGCATCAGAGTTATACTGATCCAGGAGACCGTCTTCAGCCACATAGACTTTATCAGCCCCGTAGGCGATTGCCTCCTGACCCAAACCTCCGGCTTTACTCCCCATCAACAGGACGCTTAAGTCTTCGCCCAGTTCACTGGCGAGCTTTTTTCCGATTCCGAGGAGTTCTATCGTGATTGGTGCTAATTTTCCGTCAGCGATCTCCCCACAAACCAAAACACCTTTATGTGTATCCATAGATTGTCCCTCCCTATTCATTTTTAATGGTCATGGCTGATTGGCCTTATACGAACAATAAAATACTCTTGGGTCAGCGGTTATGGTTACGAAGCCCGTTTCGACATTCGGTAACGGTTACGTTTAAAAGAATTGAACTCGATAGACGTAACCTTTATAAACGATACGGGCATCGTTACCTCTACCGTTAGACGAAATCCATAATCATATCAATTTCGCAATTTTTTCGGCGAGATTAACACCGGCCTCAGCAGGAGTACCAGCAATCATTTCACATTCGGTCTTTCGGGTTGGCACAGAGAGACCGGTGACCTCAGTATGGGCTTTTGCCTTGTCCAGCTGCGAGACATCAGCACCAATATCCTGCGCTTTCCAAATTGGAACTACTTTCTTGCGAGCAAGCATGAGGCCCATTCCGCCAGGAAGTCGGGGAAGCCCGATCTCACTGCTGACAGTCACCAGGCTTGGCATAGGGGCTTCCAGCACTTCAAAACCATCCTGTACCATCCTCTTTATCCTAAGCTTCTTTTCCACTGCCTGAATATCACAGGCGATGGAGACGACCGGGAGGCCAAGTAATTCGGCCAGAATAGAGCCAACCTGCCCAGCGCCCCAGTCAGCGGCTTGCCGACCACATAGAACCAGGTCATACCCACCAATTTTCTGGATGGCCTTACTTAAGACATAAGCCGTTCCAAAGCTATCGAGGTTTTCAAAGGCTGGATCCTGGAGAACAAATCCATCATCCGCCCCCATGGATAAGGCGTGCTTGACCACGTCAGCGGCTTTTGCTGTGCCCATGCTGATCACAGTTATTTTTCCCTTGTGCTTATCTTTGAGCCGGCATGCTGCTTCAAGGGCTCGCTCATCATAGACACTGATCACAGGCGGCACTCCCGGAGGAGGGATGACCTGCTTTGTCTCGGGGTCAATCTTGAATTTGGCTGGTGGTATTTCGGGATCAAGGACTTGTTTCACACAAACGATGGTATTCATAAGACTCGCTCCTCTCCTAATTAATGCTTATCACGAATAATGATGAAGATGACGAATTTCACGAATAAAACCTATTCGTGCCTGCACGCTGAAGCGCTTCGGCGCGCAAGCGTGTCATTCGCTATCATTCGTGTTATTCGTTTCTATTTCTTCATTGCTTCTTCGACCAGTTCAACCAGGTCTTTTGCTTTCAACGATTCCTTGATGCCTTTATGTTCAATGGCATCCTCAAACATCTGGAGACAATAGGGGCAGGCGGTCACAGCAATCTCTACCCCGGCCTTAATAACGTCTTCAATACGCATATGACTAATCTTTGTGGTGCCAGGCTGTTCTTCGATCCACATCAATCCGCCGCCACCCCCGCAGCAAAAACCTGTATCTCTCGAACGCTCCATGTCCTGAAATTTTGCCTTAGGGATAGACTGCAATATCTGGCGTGGCTCATCATAGACACTGTTATAACGGCCTAAATAACAAGGATCATGATAGGTGAACCTGGAATTGAGTTCGTTGGTCAGTTTCAATTTGCCTTGATTGATTAAGTCCGAAATGAACTCCGTATAGTGAATCACCTTGAAATCACCGCCGTACTTTGGATATTCATGCTTAATGGTATTATAGCAATGGGGGCAGGTGGTGATGATCTCTTTAATGTTGAAGCTTTTGAAAATTTCGATATTCTGCTCTGCCATCATCTGAAACTGAAACTCATAGCCTGCTCTTCGTGCCGGGTCACCACAGCAGGTCTCTGCCTCGCCCAATACCCCGAAATCAACTCCAGCTGCCTTAAGCACTCTCGTCATGGAAAGAGTTGCACTGACATTTCGTTCGACAAGGGCGCCGGTGCAGCCCACCCAGAATAGGGAATTCACGCTATCACCATCAGCCAATACTTTAATGTCCAGATCAGATGTCCAGTCGCCCCTCAACCTCATGGACTGGACTCCAGCCCATGGGTGTCCTCTCTGCTGCATATTTCTGAGCATCAGCTGGGCGCTTTCCGGCATCTTACTTTGCGACAGCACCAGATTTCGCCTGAGTTCGATGATCTTGCGGATGTGTTCGATATTGACCGGGCAGACTTCCTGACAGGCGCCACAGGTGGTGCAGGCCCAGATCTCCTCCTCGGTGACCACATCACCGATCATTGTTTTAATCGTAGGCTCAGCTGGGGCCTCGGCCTGGCTTTCTGAGGGTGGTTCTGCCTTGGGGATAAGTAATTCAGGACCCGTCTCCAGCAAATGTTCTTTCAGGTGATGGATGACCTCTCTGGGTGAGAGGGTCTTGCCAGTAAGCTGGGCAGGACAATTGATATGGCACCGACCGCACTCAGCACAGGCATAGAAATCGAGCAAGTCCTTCCATGTAAAATCCTGGATCTTCGATGCGCCAAAGGATGCTTCTCCCTCAGGAGATTCAAGTGCTTCGAGAGGAATGGGTTCAAGCACCACTTTGGGGCCAAGTGGCTTGAAGAAGGCATTGGCGATAGAGGCAAGAATGTGCAGATGCTTGGAACGGGGAATATAGACCATAAAGCTGAGGATCACCAAATAATGGAGCCACCACACGACCCGATAGCCTGTTTCCAGTGCGGTTTTTGAGAGACTCCCGCTAAGGCAACTTGCCAAGGCTGCCCCTAGAGGAGGCCAAGAGGAGTGAACTCCGCGAGCAGCATGGTCAAAGCCCACTCCCAGAACATGGAGCAACATGAGGGAAAAGACCATCATCAATATGATGGCGGCTTCAGCTGTTGGCTCCAGCCTCGGCGGTCGAATGATATAACGCCGGATAGCAGCCGCGATAAGAACGAGAGTGACTAGCAGCGCGGCAATATCTAGAATAGAAAAGTAGACGGTCTCAAAAGGGGTGCGCTCGATCAGTGGGGAAAGGCCGAAGCCTCCGGCGAGACCGATAAAGATGATGTAACTGATGAAGAAGAGGCTGAAGGACCAGAATAAGAGAGCATGGGCGAGTCCAGCCAAGTCATTTCGGGTGAGGGTTTTTAGAGTGCACCACTGAGGAACCACCTCGACCAGCATCGCCTTGATTCTCTCGCCTATTCTGTCGAAGCGGTTCTCGAACTTCCCCAGACGCATGAGGCGATAGAGGAGATAAAACCTCTTTGCGAATAAAGCGAAGGCGATGGCAAACAAGACCCAGAAAATGACATAACCCGGTATGGACCAGTAGGTTGCGCTAACCGGCGACACGATAACCTCCTATTTGCAAACTGAGATTCATTTGCAAAAGTTGCTTTACCCTCTCCCTCGATGGGAGAGGGTAGGGGTGAGGGTGAAGATATGATTATTACCCCCCACCTTCATCCTCCCCCACAAGAGACTGTGTCACAATGGGGAGGGTGAGGGGTAAGAATTTTTAGCATAACGAATGAAAAAACTCTATCTGTCTCCATATCAATATGATACAATGCAGTCC
>VGSD01000182.1 GCA_016875155.1 Deltaproteobacteria bacterium
CTCCTTGACCGATTTTGGCAACCAGACGATCCTCTTTAACCCTCCATCGGTCTTGAGGAATTTTTTCGACCTCATGTAGGAGATGGCCATACCCAGCATTCCTTCATTCTGCCTTCCGCCCGAGGCTTCTCCGGCAATCCCGGAAAATTTCTGGCCGTTGACTGCCTCACCGAGAAAATCCCGATGGACGATACCAAAAGCATCCACCTCCGGGATGTAGAAGCAGATGGCCTGAAAGCATCCGCAGGAGGTATGGGGGTTTTCCAGAGCGCTGTGAAGGCAGAAGGTGCTGTTTGAGCCAAGCGATTTTTCTGCGACGATTTCGTTGACGCCGGAATAGATGAACTTGTCCGGATCGATGAGGTCGCCTTTTTTGACCGCGAACTGCGGACCCTCTGGGTCAATCTTGTATGCCGCTCTTCCATCAAACCAGTTGATGGCTCCGCAAAGGGAGACCCTCTCCGGTGTAACAACACAGACATGGGTGGGTGCAAACGATTGACAGAGTGAACATCCATAGAACTCATCCACTTCTTCCTCGGTGATCCCTTTGAGCCGGTCATCCCTTTCCTTATAAATTTTTCGAGATGAAAGAACCTCTTTTTCCACCTGGGCAGGATCGGTGATAAAGGTGATCTGGATCTTTTCGATGATGGAGAGCTCGTTCTTGTAAAGCATCACGAGAACCCTTCCGATTTCGTCCAGAGAGTTCAGGCCCTTTTTGAAACTGTCTTTATGGAGTCTCATCCAGATCTCATCCCTCTGGGCCATATGCCAGAAACCTTCAATATAGTTGATGTACATGTGAACCCTGCGCTCAAAGACAGGTTCCATGTCTTTCTCCAGCTTTTCGCCCGCCACGAGGATTTTAATAAAGATAGGGATGGAGGCTCCCTCTTCAAAATCCTTGATGTCCTTTCCAATGATCTCGATCTTCTCGTCCTCCACCTCAGCAGCCGGCCTGACAGAAACCAGTTCTGCTTTGAACTTATGCTTCGGCCCTCCGAATTCGATTTGAAAATCTTCCTTCCGTACAGTTTCCCCCTCATACTGGGGCCCTACATCGACTGAAAACATGTTCTTCCTCCTTTCTTATTTCAAACTATTGATTAGATTTTCTAAGTATTCTTTCCATTTATCGGCTTTCAGATTGGCCAGCGAGAAACTGGCATGGGGATAAACATAGGGGCAGAGGGTGATCGTTCTTAAATGGGGGGCATAGTGTTTCAACGTGGAGAGCCCCTGATTTCCAAAGTCGGTCCGCATCCCCAGAAACATGACGATGTCATGGTTCCCCTGTTTTTTGACCCCTTTCCAATCCGGGTCTTTTAAATGGTTGATGATCTCGACGGCATCATAAGTCGAATCGGGAACCACACCACATTCAAGAAGTTTCTTTTTCGTGTGGGCGGTGGCACAGGTCGCGGCGCCAAGGATCTTTGCCAAATCAATTCCGTATTCAATCGCCCGTTTTCCACCTAAGTCAATATCGATGCATCTCGGGCCAAAGATAAGCAAGGGCCTCTCTGCCTTCTTCATGATTTTTCCCAGAGCCGCTGGGTCTTCGATGACCCGGCATCCTTTCAATCCCGTTAAAACATTGACATAATGTAATGGCATGCTCATGTTATTCCCTCCATTTCTATGGCTTTTTTCTTTTAATCGCTTCATCCACAGCCAGCTTGATCTGCAAGCCTGCGTGGTGCATCAGGGTATCCCCCAACTCCGCATCCATGACCATGGTGGCCATGCAGGGATGGTTGTGATGCAGGATGCCTGAACTTTCGACAGCATCCTTCATGTGTGTTCCAATGAGGTGCTTGGCCACATACCGCGTGTTTCCACAGGGGGCGTCCCGGATGACCCTGACCTCTTTAACTTTCTCGTTTTCAAGCTCGATGTCCACTTCTGGCCTGCCGAAGTATTTAACGAATTCGAGGATCAATTCATTCTTCGTCATCTTTTCCGATAGCGTACAGAAGGTCATCGGGTGTACAAGTTCAACTCCGTCTTTTTCCAATTTTTTCTTGATCTGCCGCGCAAGCCCGGTGGTGAGAAAGGATTTGCTGTCAATCGGGGTAATCACTGCGCGGGCTCCAATCTCTTTAATGAAAAGGGGAATCATCTCGGCTACGGCTGGATGCTCCTGAACCGAGACCAACAGGTCGCAGGAGGGAAGGCCTCTGGGAAGATAATCCGACAATTCATCCACAAAAGTGGGAAGTCGTTTTGCAAAGTGATACCCAGAGACCTGCCATCCGAAGGGCGGATGTCCTCCGATATTGTCCCAGAATCGCTTTCCATAATCCCCCTGGTAGAGGATGAGTACTTTCATTTAACCACCGCATCGATCGGGATATTGCTTTCATAAGTGCCGATCAGAGTGGGCAGCGTCAATAGAGGTTTCGGCTTCCACCCAACGTTCTTCAGATATTCAGCCACTTCCTTCTTATAGACAATCGGAATGTCCTTATCATTCCTGACAAAGTTCTGAAGATCATCTGGAAGCGATCCCATATACTGTTTGTAAAGGGAGATGTAATGATTCAATTTGAGCTGTCTTCCCTGAGCAGTATCATTCTTCCGGATACAGAGCTTTGCCATGGTGATAATGGCTCGCTCTTTACTCTCCACGACAAGGGAGAGATGCTCCGGAGAAGGCTCTTCGGTATTAACCAGTTCCTTCTTTCTTCCATCCATCACCGTCCAGTCATCCTCTTCCTTTCTGGAGAGGTAGAGTCTTCGATATTTCGCGGAATGGGGTCCAAGGACTACAGGGATACCCATTCGATTGCATCCTGATCCAATACAGAAGGCTTTCTGGGAGTAGGATCCCCAGACAAGACCAACCGCACCGACCCTGTTCAGGATATAGTCCGCAATGACTTCATAGTTTGCACGAAGCGGAAGCTTCGCAAAGATGTTGGCGACTTTCATGGCGGCTCCGGTGATATGGGAGTTGGCCACACAGCTTCCAACATTGAGGACTCCACCTGCATCGAAGTCAGGTTTAAATTTATCGTAGATTGTTTTTCCTTCAGCATCTTTCTTCATGCCGACAGCCATGGCCGCACAACCTGAGAGCACGACAATATATTTCCGTTTTGCAAACTCCTCGGCAATTTCAGCTACCTCTTCGGCCTCTTCGGGATAATTCGAACAGCCGACGATGGCGATGATGCCGGGGATGGTCCCCAAGACAATGGGCGCCCCTACTTTTCTGATTTCCACGTCCTGGATGGGTCCTCTTCCAACGCGGATGTTAAAGGTGTCCCATGCGATAGCAGCCTGCATGGTGGTGATGATTGGAATACTCTTTGGGCACTCCTGCTCGCATTTTCCACAACCGATGCATCTGGCAAAGAGGTCGGCCATTTTCTCGAATTTGCCGTCTCTGAGATCCGAAGTGGCTGCTGAAATATTAAGAAGGTTGGGGCATGCCCTGTCACAAAGTCCGCATGCTTTACACTCTTTGGCAAGTTCCTGAGCCTGAGCCTTGGTGATGATCTCTTTCTTTCTGCCCTTGGCCACGATGGGAAGGACTTTCGCCGCTACCTCTCCTGCCTTATCCACATCCCGGATAAGCACCTGCATCCCTTCCTGAGTGATCAGTCGGACGATCTCATCGACCTCCTTGTGGGTCACATCCTCAAGCCCATAGCTGATCTTGTCAGAAGTGGCGATGAGTGCGCTTCCAGCGGCCTTGGCCAGTGCGGGGATATCACACCGCACACACTGCTCATCTGAAATAACCAGATCAGCAATTCCAGTTCTTAAGAAAAATAACTGTTTCGAAAGGGGGCCGATGATCTTGGCCTTGCCCGAATACCGGATATTGTCATGTGCAGTGCAGCAGATCCCTGTCACTTCCACCTGGTCATAGGTCCCGTTCTTCATCAGATGGTCGATCATCACCGTGGCGACAGCCGCATTATGGCCTACACAGGTGACGACCGGTTTTGATTTATCCACGGATCCCCAACCCAGACCGGCAAGGGGAGTGTCAGCAACTGAGGTCGGGAATTTAAATCCGATGGTCTGGGCGATATCGGCAACCTCCATGGCCACATGGTCGAGCATACCGATATGGAGCGATTTGGATTCGAAATCGATGTCGCTTCCCTCCTGGCCCATATGGGTGGCGGAGACACCGTGAATGATCCCTCTTTCCACATATTCAATCGCTTTTCTGAGATCGCCGAGGGTCTCGGGTTTAAGACCCATGACCGTCCGGATATGAGGGGCTTCCACAGCCACCTGTCCGCCCAGATCAATCTTGTAATCTTCGCCGTATTTTTCGATGAGGTAATCCACCAGATGGCGTCCATGGGCTCCATGGGCAGAGCATCCCATCAGAGAGAAGATCAAAGCCCATCTTCCCTGCTGGCCAGATATGTTGATGCCACAGGCGCCCTTTTTATCTCCGGTCAAATCGCATTTTCCAAAAGTGCAGAAACAGCAGAGATCACAGAAGGGGGCATAGAAGGGTTTATAGGTTTTCAGAAGCCTTCTATCCCAACGCCTTAAATCGGATATCTCCGGCATCGGGGTGGGGCCGACTGGCTCCCAATTATCTTCTGCCCGAATCGTCTTATTGATTTCTTCATTCTTTACTTTTCCTTTACTCATGGGCAACTCCTTTCATGAAATTAATTTCTTGACCATTTTTAAACTTTCCGGATGGCGCATGATCACGACGTTTGCGCCTGACAATATGAGGGTGAATGCTGTGATGGCTTCCCACAGGATGCCCTGGGTTTTATCCTCTTTGGCCTCCTTCGTCTTCCAACACTCCTTTCCGATGTTGGCGAGGATGGGCATCTTCATCATTTCGTCATTATGGATAACCGCCACCTGTTTGACACGCTCCATGATCGAAAAGGAGTAGTCAATGCCATAACCGATGGCAGCGGATAGAGGATCGATGACCATCTTTTCCTTTGGGAAAAACTTGGTCAGTTTCACATTCAGTTCCTTGCAGAGATTGATGTCGAGGGGACTCTGAGGGATGATGCCATGACCTCCTTCCAGAGCGGCCTTGGCAATTTCCTCGTAGTTTTCCTTCACGAGAGGGCCAAAGAGAAGATTCTTACCCTTACAAACCTTAGCAATCTCGATGAACGCTTTGGTATCCTTATCCTTATCTCCGATTCCCATCACGATGAGAGGAACAGCGATCTGGTCGGCAATCTTCTTCACGTTTTCAGCAATTTTAGTTGCGTCAAAGTTATCGCTGTCAAGGCTTGCCAGATAGAGAGAGATGATGTCCGCCCCGAACTGTTTCACACATTTGTCTGCCCAGGCAACTGGATTGTCGAGGACATCGGCATAAGAGGAACGGAGATGTTCAGGCCATCCTTCCGGAGGGGCATCGAAAACCTCAAGAGCAAACCTCACGGGCGCTCCAGCCTGTCCTTCAAAGGTATGGAAAGGAAGGGTCTTTTCTCCCCCGATCTTAATTGTCTTTCCTTCCGGGCCAATCGCCACCTCTTTAACGTCGCCCTTGTAGGGTTCAAAAAAGTCACTCGATTGCATAAAAGCCTCCTTTTATAAAAATTTGAAAGGGTTCAAGGATTCGAGGGTTCGAGGATTCAACGAAAAGCATTTGCCCACTTGAACCCTTGCCCGCTTGATCCCTTGAATCCTCGAATTTATGTTTCTAACCATGAATGGGAATAAAGAGACCTTCCCATGAGAACATTGACTGTTTTGACAATGTCTGCTTCCTTCTTGGGGAGGCCGGATGTATTCACTTCTTCGTCCATTGCCTTATAGACAAGGTTCTTGATATCCTGCATTCCTCCCCGCATCAAGGAGACCAATTCGGCATCGAAGCTATCTACAATGGCGGAAAAGCAGTTATATCTTTCAAGCATGACCAGACAGATGCGGTTTAACATTCCCCTTAAATGCTCTGGAGCCCCATTGGAAAGGTTAGATAGTCCCAGGGTTGATTTGGCTCCCGGACAGATATCCTGGAGGATCTTTATAAACTCAAAGAGCTCCACGACCTGAGGCTGATCCACAGAGATGGGCATCATGATAGGGTCAACCCAGATTCTTTCATTGGGGATTCCGATCTCATTGGCATAGGCGACGGTCTCCATAATGGCCTCTGCCCTTGATGAGGAATCGGTT
>VGSD01000183.1 GCA_016875155.1 Deltaproteobacteria bacterium
AGAGCCCGAGGGAGTAGACTCCATGGGCGATCCTCCCTTTGAATCTTGTTTTTTCTGCATAAGCCTGGTCAGTGTGGACCGGATTGGTATCCCCGGTCACCCGGGCGAACTCGTTGACGATCTCTTCCGTAATGGTCTTGGAGATCTGCGCGGAATCCCCAATTTTAAGTTCATGGATGGATTTTCCTCTAACGATAAAATCAGTTTTCATTAGGGCTCCCTATCCCCACGACTTAAAACGATACGAAAAGGATCGACTTTTTCACGGAGAACACTCAATTCCTCATCCGTTGGAGGAAGGATCTGCTTTAAATCCTCTTTGATTAAAAGCTCAAACGCCGTATTTTGGATGACTTCGTCCAGAGTCACTCCTGGAAGAAGTCCGATCAATCTCATCCTCTTCGTCTTCTCTTCAAAATCGAGCAAGGCCTTATCGGTAAAAACCCGGTAAGGGCCGGTACCCGGAGGAAGCCCTGCTTTCTCTCTTGCCCCTGGCCCATCGATATAACCCGGAGTGGTAATAAAATCTACCTTCTCAACGAACCTTCTCTTTTGATGGTTCATGATAAGCATGGTCCGCCAGCAGAGTGACCCAAATGCATTGGCTCCCCCACTGCCAGGCCATCGAACCGAAGGCGCCTCATATCGGCCCTTCACCGTTGAGTTGATGTTCCCATATTGGTCGACTTGGGCTCCGCCTAAAAATGCATAATGCGCTATGCCCAACTGGGCCATTTCGAATATCTCCGGCATGTCGCAGGTTCGAATCGCCCTATAAGTGGTCCTCGAACAACCCACGGAAGTCGGCAGGGTTGGCATCTGGGGAGCCACCCCTCCCGCCTCAAAAACGGGGACGATATTAGGGGCATGCATGTGCTGAGCTAAACTGGCGGCCAGCATCGGAATGCCCGTACCGATGTAGATGACGGCACGGTCCTCAATCTCCCTTGCCGCAATAATAGCCATCAATTCGATGATATTGTAGTCTTTGTCTCTCATCTCAAGCTTCTCGGACTATCTTATCTTACCCTCAGATGTTCGAGATCCTCCAAATAGTTGAGCCTTTCCTGTCCCCCGGCCTTCACGAGGTACTCCTCGAAATCTTCAACGCTAAAAATATATTTGTCATAATATTCCTCAAGCGAGGAACGATCTCTTGCGGCTGCGACATACTCCTTCATGTGGTCAATATCCACATAATACATGCCGGGCATGTTGGTCGGATGAGTTCCATAGGGAATCTGCACGACTGCATCGACATAGAAGCAGGGGATCAGGGTTCGATCCGGGGAAAGCCTGATCTCGTCCGTATCGATGATCTTCTCTGTGGTGAGAATTAGTTTTTTGGCGGATTTCGATTTTCCGAGATCCTCGTTCAACGCCCCTTCAATCTGGGCATTTCCATAGATATCGCACCGATGGACATGGATGATACAGACGTCTGCATAGATGGCCGGCACCAGGATCAACTCCTCGCCGGTAAAAGGGCAGCGGATCTTTTTAGCTGCACTGTGCTTGAACCCGTCCGCCCCCATCATATTCCGGATAGGAAGAAAGGGGATACCCATGGCCGCGGCCTTGTGCCGCCAGGCCATGCTGGCATTGTCATACTCGGCAATCCCCATCTCGCCACTGGTGATCATCCTTTCTGCACTTTTCCGGGTCGTATAGGGAATGCCGAAGATCTCCATTCCCGTAATATAGCCACAGTCGATATTTTTGACGCATCCCGCATCTAACATGAGGTTGAAATCGTAGGTCCGGGTGCCTGCGGCAAGATTCAGGTTTCTTTTCTTCTGACGGATGATCTCATGGACAGCGGCCATGGAGAGCCTGACGAAGCTGACCCCTCCCATCGTAAGGTAGTCTCCATCATGCACAAATTTCTGAATGGCTTTTTGGATATCCGTCCTTTTATCCTGCCAGGCATTCTTCACCTTCTCTCTCATGTGCTCCCGAAACTCATTGGGCGTGATCTTGGAGAATATCTGACCGGATCCTTCCTCCAGTATCTCAATCACCTTTCCCGACATTGATCTCCACCTCAATTAACTTTGGGAATCTATAAATGAATCCTGAGGGATTTGTCAATCGCCATTCTCATTCCGGGCAGGGCCTGGCGAGTGGGTATCCTTCTCAAGGGGAATAAATGTCGCGGAATGAATTCGGGTGATAAAAAGGTGGACTTAAACCATGAGATATTTCTTTTTGACTTCCTCATTCTTTCTCAATTCTTCAATCGTCCCCTGGTAACGGATCGTTCCTTTGTCCATCACATAGGCCCGATCGCTCAGGGCCGTGGCCAGGCCCACGTTATGTTCGCAGATGAGCATGGTCGTTCCCAATTTTTTGATCTCTCCAAGTTGTGTCTCCATGGCCTTAATGACCAATGGAGCTAGTCCCTCGCCAGGCTCATCCAAAAGAAGCAGTTGAGGATTGGTCATTAAGGTTCTGGCGATGGTGAGCATCTGTTGCTCGCCACCGCTGAGTTGATTTCCCATATGTGACTCTAACTCTTTTAATTTCGGGAAGAGGGAATAGATTCGGCCGAGATCCCAGATAGCCCCTTTCGTTTCTCTCCGGGCGACGAGAATATTCTGTCGAACGGTCAGATCAGGAAAAATCCGGCGGTCATCCGGAACAAAACCAATCCCCAGCGGAGCAATTCGGTAGGGAGGTTTTCCGATGATCTCCAGGCCCTTGAATTTAATGCTTCCCGAACGGGGGGGCGTCAGGCCAATGATGCTCCGCAAGGTGGTCGACTTACCCGCCCCATTTCTTCCCAGGAGACAGACGACCTCTCCCTCATTGACCTCCAGTGAAAGACCAAAGAGGATATGACTTGTTCCATAATAGGTATGGATCTCTTTGACTTCAAGGATCATGCGGTTCCACCTAAATAGACTTTTTGAACCTCCTCATTTGCCCTCACCTCATCAGGCTTCCCGTCGGCGATCAGGGTTCCCTGGTGAAGGACGGAGATCCGTTTAGCAATACCGAAAACGACGCTCATATCATGTTCAGTGAAGAGAATGGTGATGCCTCTTTCTGTAGAAAGTTTATTGATGAGGCTCATGATACTGTCTGTTTCTTCGGCAGACATGCCGCAGGTAGGTTCATCCAAAAGAAGTAGCTCAGGTTCGGTTCCTAATGTGATGCCCAATTCCAGCCTCTTTTTATCTCCGTGCGAAATGGAATCCCCAAGGGTGTCTGCCTGGTCTGCCAGTCCTACGTCTTCCAGAATCCGGTAAACCTCTTCCTTAAAGAATTTCTTTGAGGCGGAGAAAAAGCTGAGCGTGACTCCACGATGGGATAGGAGACCCATCAAAACGCTTTCGTAGACCGTAAATTTAGGAAAGATGCTGGTGATCTGGAAGGATCGGGTAATACCATATTTGCATCTGCGAAAGGCAGGCAGATGGGTGATCTCGTTTCCTTTAAATAGCACTTTTCCGGAAGTCGCCTGATGGTAACCCGTGACGAGATTGAAATAGGTGGATTTGCCTGCACCATTCGGACCAATGATGGCGTGAATATCCCCCTTGCGGATATCGAGGCTGACCTGATTGACCGCCCGAAGTTTACCAAACTCTTTTGTAATCCGTTGGGTCTGAAGAAACATGGTTAAGATGACCCCTTCGCTGATTTCATTCTCTCCTGTCTCTCCTTTATCTTCACTTTGGCAAACTCAAGGATCCCGCCAGGCAAGGCGAAGATAATGATGAGGATGATCGTCCCCATGATGATAGGCCAGAAATGCGTAAAACCAAGGATGTAGGCATGGATGAAGGTCATAATAAACATCCCCAAAACCGGCCCGAAGAAGGTGCTTGCCCCTCCCAGGATCGCGGCCATCACAGGTTCTCCGGATTTGATCCACATCAGATAAAAGGGGGCGACAGAACGGTAAAAGGGTACCCAGAGCGCACCCGCCAGACCGGCAAAGGCGGCGGCAATGACAAAGGTGATGAGCTGGTATTTTGCGATATGGATGCCCAAAAACTCCGTTCTCTCAGGGTTTTCTCGCATGGCCTTCAGGGTGTGGCCGAAGGGAGAGTTGACGATCCGCCATAAGATGAAAGCTGAGGCGATGAAGATGAGGAGAACAAAATAATAGTAGGCCATTGGAATTTTGAGGATACCAGGTGGAAAGACCCCCTGGATTCCATCGTCCCCGCCTGTGAAATCGTGCCATTTATAGATGATGACGAAGAGAAGCTGACCAAAGGCCAGTGTCAGAACTGCAAAGTAGATTCCCCTCAGGCGGACACAAAAAAACCCCACAATCAAACCGACAAAGCCTGCCACTCCGACTCCGGCCAGAAGGCTGAGCCAGAAATTGAAATTGACTTTGGTGATGAGCATGGCTACTGTATAGCCTCCGAGCCCGTAAAAGGCGGCCTGACCGAAAGAGAGCTGTCCCATGTAGCCGAAGAGAAGGTTGAAGCTGAGGGCGAAGAGGCTCATAATGAGCGCCTCGATCAGTATGACCAGATAAAAATCGGAGATCACATGAGGGGCGATGATAGCCCCAGCCACCAGAAGGATCAACCACCATCCTCTCTTAAGCATTGACTCTTTTTGTTCCGTCTGGTTTATTACCATTTTTTGACCTTAACCTCAGCCTTAACCTATGTTTACAGCCTTATCTTTCCGGTCTTCCAAAGAATCCCCAGGGTCGTATGATCAGAACAGCGGCCATGACCATAAAGATGAAAGCAAGGGCCAATTCGGGTTTAAACATAATTCCAAAGGCATAGACTTGCCCAACGATAAAAGAACCGAGAAGGGTTCCCGGCAGACTTCCCATCCCGCCGATGACGACCACGGCAAAACATTCAACGATGATCTCAATATCCATTCCCAGAGCGATGGCTCCATAGGGGCCTGCAACCCCTCCGCTCAAACCGGCGATCATAGCCCCAAGGACAAATATCCAAGTGAATAACCATGGGATGGGTATCCCTAGAGCCGACACCATTTCACGGTCGTGAGCTGCCGCCCTGATGATGTCGCCAATCCGGGTCCGGTAAACAAGCCACCAGAGAAAGATGACAAGGGCCAGACCTAGCAGGATGATGAAGAAATTGTAAGAAGGGAATGGAAAGCCAAAAAGGAAAACAGCGCCCCTGAAGGGTGCGGGTCTGGGGATCGAAAGAAATTCACCTCCCCAGCCAAATTTGACCAGGTCGGTGATGATCAGGACGATGGCATAAGTAGCTAAAAGTTGTTCTGGCCAACCCCTGGCATAGAGTCGCCTTAATAAGAAGAACTCGATGATGATGCCGATTCCCCCCATCACCAGGGAAGCGAGAAATGTCGCTAAATAGAAACCGAACGTCGGGATGAGCAACCCTTTCCAGATGGTGTAGGTGATAAAGGCCCCGAGCATGTAAAGGGAACCATGAGCAAAATTAAGGACTCTCAGAACCCCAAAGGTGAGGGAAAGGCCCGAGGCGACCAGAAAGAGAAGGGACGCCCGGGCGATTCCACTCATAAATTGATTGAAGAGAACATCGAAAGACATAACCTAAAACCCCAAATTCGAATATCGAATACCGAAATACGAAATGGTTCGACATTGCTCACCATCCTGAGCTTGTCGAAGGACAAATCCGAATGACCAAAATTCTAAATCCGAAACGAAAAGATCAGGTTTCCAATATTTTATGTTTGAATTTTGATATTGTTTCGGATTTCGATATTCGTGCTTCGAGCTTCCGTTTTCAACGGACTACTCCTGTCTTCTTCCAGACCTCCCGGACGCTCTCCTCGGACCTCCAGACCTGGTCTCCGGGGACGCGAGTGACGTCTTTCCAGATTTTAAAAGGATAGGCAGGATCTTTTGCAATCGTTCCCTGGTAGCAGGGAACGCTTCCCATATGATCGAGAGGCCTAATCATGAATTTGCCCCTCAAACTATCGAGGGATATTCCCTCCATCGCTTTAATGACTGCCTCTGTTTCAGAGGTCTTGGCTTTTTCAACGGCTGCTTTGAGCAGATAGACTCCATCATATGCCTGAACAGCCCAGGAGTCCGGATAGGCCCCTCTTGCTTTTCTATATTTTTCTACGAATTCAATCATTTTGGGATTGGGGTCCATGAAGAAACAGCCTCTTCCAAAACCAAAGGT
>VGSD01000184.1 GCA_016875155.1 Deltaproteobacteria bacterium
AAAGATCGGGACTCCACGATCGATCAGGAATTTCACCAGAGGATCCCTTACGTTCTGAAAGGTATACCCGACAAGAGGTTTCTTGTGACTTTCAAACAACGGCATCATTGCCTCGGAGTATCCATTGACCAGCTTGGCAACTTGTTCTTTGATCTGGTCCGGAGGGAGACCTGACTGTTTCATCATGCGCTCCAGTCTTTTAGTAGGTGCGAAAAAATAGAAGAGCAGGACATCCGCATGCTTCTCGTCCAACAAGGCCTTCGGAATCTCTGAGAAGTAATCGATCAGGTTTTTCCCAAAGGTGTAATCCACCGGATTGCTGATACTTCCTGTTCGCGGAATGAAAGGCTTTAGTCTTTTAATGGTCTCTGGTGAAAGCGGCGGCAATTCAAGGCCTGCCCGTCCGCAGGCATCGGCTGCCTCTGCTCCCGGGCCTCCGGAATGGGTCTGAATTACCACACGCCGGCCCTTGGTTCCTGGGAAATAGCCCAGCATCCAGCAGATATCGAACATTTCCATGGCCGAGTGTGCCCGGATGATCCCGCTCTGACGGAAGATGCCTTCATAGAGCCTGTCAGGCCCTGCCAGTGCGCCAGTGTGTGAAAGACCTGCGCGACTGCCGGCTTCTGACCCACCGATATAGAGGGCCACAATGGGCTTTTTCGGAACGATGGATCTCGCCATTTCTACAAACGCTCTACCCCTTCGGATGCCCTCAATGTAGAGGGCGATCACTCTGGTATCTGGGCAGGCGCCGAGGTATTCCATGCAGTCAACAATATCGATGTTGGCTTCATTTCCAACGCTGAACGCCGTACTGAAACCCAGTCCATAATCAGAGAGATAGCCAAACATTTGGGTCACAAAACTCCCGCTCTGAGAAGCCATTCCGATATAGCCGGGAATACCTTGGAAAGACATAAACGTTGTGTTGAGCTTCCCACGGGGATTGGCCACCCCGATGCAATTCGGGCCTAAAAACCGTATGCCATGCTTATTGGCAACTGCGACCAATTCTTTTTCAAGGCTGATGCCCTCCCCTCCTACTTCGTTAAACCCGCCAGAGATGATCATGGCATGTTTGATTCCCTTCCGGCCGCATGCGTCCAGTGCCTGAGATACGATATGTGTTGGTAGCACAATCATTGCCAGGTCGGGCACAATGGGGAGGTCGAGGACGCTTCGATAGGCCTTGAGATTCTGCACCTGATTTTCTTTCTGGTGAATGGGGTAGATCTCACCTTCGAATCCCAAGTTGAGGATGGAATCCAGGAGACTTGTTCCCATTGAAGTGATGCTATTGGAGGCTCCGAAAACAGCGATGCTTTTGGGATTGGCAATAGGATATAAAGGGCTTGCATTGATGGAGTCGATCATGATTTTTGAAATTCTGATATCTCAAGACGTTAAGGTTATTACTTTTTTAGAAGGTGTTGTCAATATATATATCAGGAAACGAAGAAACGATTTTTTAAATCAGTCTGAAAGTATTGGTTGACCAATTTTTGTAGAATTTATATATTCCAATCAGGAATCCAGGGGTAGCGGTAAAGATATTCCTGTAATAGAAAAAATAGGAGGAAAACCGATGACTCGATTGGAGATGCAGGAAAAGGCGATGGATCTCTTCATGAAACACCTTCATTGAAGTCAGTCCGTTCTTGTGGTTGCACAGGAAAAACTTGGAAAGAAGAACGACGATCTGGTCAAGGCTCTGGACCCTTTCGGTGGAGGGTTGGGTGGTCACGGTGAAGTTTGCGGGGCTGTTGTGGGGGGTCTTGCAGCCATCGGATTGCTTTTCGGGCGGGATAAAACCGGGGAAGAGACTAATGTAAACATGTGGAAATATTCCCGGGAGTTTATGAAACGCTTTGGAAAGGAGATTGCCGGGGGCGGTATTCTCTGCCGTGACATTGTTCAAGTGAACTGGATGGATCCGGCCCAGGTGAAGGAGTACTATAAGGGAGAAAAATATTTAAAATGTAAAACCCTAGTTGGCAAGACAGCCGAACTCATCGGAGAACTGATAGAACGAACTAAGGTTTGATCCAGAACCCCAAAGGAAGAACGATGGATTTTCAATTTGACCAGAAGAAGTTGAAGCATTTTCAATGGATCTTGAAGAATCGTTTGCTCTTCAAGATGGCGATGTTTTTCCAGGTGCCTCTGGACTTCATGGCAGGAATAAGGCTCAGAGAACTGAATGAAGAATCGTGTAAAGTCTCTGTTCCTTATCGATGGCTCAACAAGAATCCTTTCAGGTCAACGTTCTGGGCAGTGTTGGGTATGGCAGCAGAGTTGAGCACCGGTGCCTTGGTGATGATGTATACCTATAAACTCGACCCTTCGGTTGCCATCATTGTGGGTGATTGTTCCGGAGAGTTCATCGCCAAAGCCAAGGACCTTACGACGTTTGTCTGCAATGACGGAAAGGCCATTGCTAAAACGGTAATAAAGGCAATAGAAACAGGAGAACCTCAAGAGGTTTTGTGTAAAGCAGTCGGATACTCAAAGTCAGGAGAAGAGGTTGCCCGTTTTACATTCACCTGGAAGATGAAGAGGCGAGGGGCATAGATCTGTGGTCATTGACAGGATGTAGCCAATAGGCTACAATATGATGGTTGAGATTCGTAAAACTGAGGTTTTCGCTAAGTGGATTGATGGTTTGAAGGACATACGGGCACGTGCGCGCATTCTGGCAAGGATTGAACGATTAGCGGCTGGAAATCTTGGAGATGTAAGGCCGGTGGGCGAAGGAGTCTCAGAATTGCGGATCGATTATGGACTAGGGTATCGGGTTTATTATACCCAACGTGGTCAATTGGTGGTAATTTTTCTAGCGGGTGGTGTGAAACACACCCAGGATAAAGATATCAAAATCGCACTTCGCCTGGCAAAAGGTCTATAGGAGGTTATGATGGCAAAAACAATCACGACCAAATATGATGTCTCCGAACATCTTCGGACCCCGGAGGAAATGGCAGCTTATCTTGAAGCTTGCATTGAGGAGGCAAACGGTGATGCTACGTTCATTGCCAAAGCACTGGGAGATATTGCCCGGGCCAAAGGCATGTCCCGAGTGGCCCGGGATGCTGGCCTATCTCGCGAAAGCCTTTACAAGGCGCTCTCTGGAGAGAGGAGCCCGGGTTTCGATACCGTTCTCAAAGTTATGAATGCACTCGGTCTGAGACTACATGCAGAAACAACCCTTCATGATAAGCTTCGGAAAGAACCTAAAAGATTGATGAAAAAAGCGTCCCCGCGGATGGTGTCCAGCCCCCGCTGACCAAAGTCAGTCTGTATTAATTACCGTTGTCTGTCCCCAAAGCTTTTGTTAATTTTCAATTAAAAAGCGGGAGGCATAGAGTTGACACCAGACCATCTGGCCAAAAAACCAGGTATCGTTCAAGAACTTACAAGACAAAATATGGTTTGTCCGTGGTGGTTATGCTTCACGTTCGACAACCCATTGCGTAAACTCCTTCACAACCCCGAAGCCATTTTGAGCCCTTATGTCCACCCCGGGGACCGCGTGATTGATATCGGACCCGGCATGGGTTATTTCACGATCCCTCTGGCAAGACTCGTTGGCTCCGAAGGTCATGTCATTGCAATTGACGTCCAGGAGAAGATGTTGTCGGCCCTGAGGTCACGGGCCAAGAAACATGGGGTTTCCGAAAGAATTGAGGGATACCTCGCCAGTCAGAAATCTTTGGGGATTCATGAAAAAGCGGATTTCATCCTGGCTTTCTGGATGGCACATGAAGTCCCGGATCAATCTTTATTCTTCAGAGAGGTCCGTGACCTTTTAAAACCCAGTGGCTTACTGCTTTTAGCTGAGCCGATCATACATGTATCCCCAAAATATTTTCTACGCACACTCCAGTCAGCGATTGAGATAGGGCTTGTCGTAAAAGAAAATCCAAAAATCCGTTTAAGCCACAGCGCCCTGTTAGGTTTTGGAAAATAACAACCACATTCTCTCCCCCTCCTTCCCAAACCTTGTCTGAAAGTTTCGATTGACCAATTTTCATGAAATACATATATTCCATACAAAAAACCCATAGGGTGGCGGTGTAGATATTTCTTCGTTTTTAGGAAAAAGCTTGAAGCCCACGGGGATACATAAGATAAACATCGAAGAAATTAATGACATCTGAAGATGTGACCCCACAAAACACTTTTGTCCTGTGTCAAGGGCTGACCCCTCACCGGTGCTGAGAGTCCTCTATGAGTGCAAGAAAATTTAGGGGGATAGGGTAGCCTAAAATTATTGCCCTTTTCATATCAACCAAGGATTTTTCATATTCATCTATTAGGTGATATGTGACTCCTCGATAAAAATATCCCATTCCATCTTTTGGGATTATTTCGATGATCTTACTAAAATCAGAAAGCGCCTCATCATATTTCCCTTTTTGACATTGAGTTATGCCCCGGTTGCTATAAGCATCAACATACAATGCGTTTATTTCAATGGCTTTACTAAAATCGGAAATGGCCTCTTCATATTTCCCGATGATTCCATAAACAACCCCTCGGTTGTTGTAAGCCATAAAATGCTTTGGGTCCATTTCAAGGGCTATTGTGTAATCAGAGATTGCACGATGGAATTTCCCCCATTTTCTATAAACAGCCCCCCGGTTGTAATAGGCTAAAGCGAACCTGGGGTTTATTTGGACAACCTTATTGTATTCAACAATAGCCTGTTCATATTGTTCTCTTAAATTGTAAATTATTGCGCGGTTCATATATGCCGCAATATGTTTTGAGTCAATTTCAAGGGCTTTATCAAAATCGGCGAGGGCCCTACTGTATTCTCCCTTTTGGTTGTAAATGAATCCACGATTGTTATAGGCATCCACATATTTTGGGTTTAAGTCTATGGCCTTGGTGTAATTGAAAATGGCGGAATCGTATTCCATTTTAACGGAAAAAACACGTCCTCTCATAAAGTAAGCCTCCGAATAACTGGGATTCATCTCCAGCACTTTGTTGAATTGTAAAATCGCCTGTTCATGATCTCCTTTATCAAAATGAGTTACGCCCATTTTAAAGTAAGGCTCAGCATTCTTTAGGCTAACCTCCATCTGGGAGTGAGAAAAACACGGAAATAAAGTTAATAAAAGACAAACCGAAATTATGTATATCTTTTTATGTGTTGTATTGTTCATCGTAAGCCTCCCCTTGTTGGCATTTTCAAAAAGTTCCTATTCATGAAATCCTCTGTGGATTTAAAACGGGGATGTGTCCCTCATTTCTGCTTTTCACGTTGATCCTCTTTAGTAACATTCAAAATCTCCCAGAGTTCGTCATAGGTGTGAAAACCCTTCTTCCCCTTTTTTCCAACTTCCTCAACGAGTCCAATCAAGCTGCGGGGTTTGTCTTTTTCAAAGCGATAGATGCGAACAATGTAGTCGTGAGAGAAATCATCCGGACCCAAAGTTAACTCCTTACCCAGCAACTCAACTGGTTACCTGCTCTATATCACAGCCCCAGTTACAAATAAGTTACATATTCAAAAATTTTTTTTACAGGGATAAAATAGGGAGGATGTAGAAAGGTGGGAGAATAGGATAGACAAATAATTTCAGGATGTTAATAGTTTTTTAAGGAGGCGGGGATCCCTAACTCTCCCTTCCTCCCTTACCTAAGAGGAGGGGCGTTTACGTTATACGCTACTTGCGAAGTCCCGCAAAGCGGGACGAAGGACGGATGCACTATGCTCTATGCACTCTGCGTTTTCTTGGTTAATGCGTCGCGAAGAGCTTTTATTTTTTCGGAGGGTTCAATCCCCAGGACCGCTTTAAGCCTCTTCTCAAAACGCAAGTAAAGCGACAGGGCCTCGGCCCTCTGGTCAAGATGGTGATAGCATGTCATCAGCCCTTTGCAAAACCCCTCCGATAGGTCATCTACCTCAAAACCTTTCTGGTAGCAATCCCTGGCAGTTTCCCATTGCCCTGCCTGAATCCAGTAATCGCCCAGTCTTGACACACCTCTGAGGAATTTGTTTCGCAACCGCTCGCTTACGGGCATCTGCCAGGGTCGCTCCCCCTCTTTCCCCCAAAATGGGCCCTGATATAATGCTAAGGCTTTCTCAGTGAGATGAATCGCTTTTTGTGTAATCCCTTCCT
>VGSD01000185.1 GCA_016875155.1 Deltaproteobacteria bacterium
TCGGAGGGCTAAAGGCTGGCATGGGATATATGGGAGCGAAGAATATTAAGGAGATGCGACAGAAGGCTCGATTCATCCGAATCACCTCCTCCGGATTGAAGGAAAGCCATGTCCATGATGTCATCATCACTAAAGAGGCTCCGAATTATCGGTTGGAATAGACCCCGTTTGAAAGGGCAGGGATTCATTCATTGTTCTTTCTAGATGACTTGAGCCTATTATACACCATCCATCCCTGTATTGAGAGGATGGGATTTCTAACGGGGTAAAAAAGGGAAGGGGGCGCCGTGAAGAAAAAAACCTTTTTGCTCTTCCTCATCCTTCTCGTCTCTTTGCTATATTATCTTGGCTTCCTAACCCAAAAGGAGACGCTTCCATTATCCAAGGAATTCTTTTCCACAGAGAGTTCTCCTGCAGCCGAACAGGCACTGGATCTCAAAGGAGTAGGCGTTGTTAAGTCGAGGATTGCGGAAAAGAAACCTCCCGCATTTGACAAGAAGGATCTGGATCAACTTTACCAACTGAAGTTGGATCGGGGGATCCGGAATCTTTCCACGTTTTCCTTATTCCTGATCAGAGAAGCCCAGAAGGCGAGAAAAGAGGGCCAGTCCGATCAGGCCATCGATCTGGCGACCCATGCTCACCGATTTTCGCCGGACCTTCCTCAACCTCATTTTGAGTTAGCCAGGGCCCGGTGGCAGAAGAACCCGTGGAAGCTCGATGAGATCCTTCCTGAAATCGAAAAGGGGTACAGAGCGAAATTCAGCCATTACCCATCTTCCATCAATCTCTTCTATCATGTCTTCTATATCATTTCGAACGCCGTCCTGATGTCCTTCATTATTTTCGGGATCGTCGTCCTATGGAAATACGCCCCACTCTATTTCTATGATATTCGGAGGAACCTGACTCAGGAGGTTTCCAATCTTTTCATCAATGGGCTGAAGATATTCGTTCTTTTCATCCCTCTCTTTCTTCGGTTGGATATCACGTGGGCCATTCTCTTCTGGACCATTCTGTTATGGGGGTATGTGCCATCTCGGGAAAGACAGTTTGTCGTCGTCTTTCTGATTATTTTAGTCTATCTTCCCTTCTTCCTCCGGACCTCCTCCGCTTTTCTGAACAGCCCGGGCTCGACTATCATCGTGGAGTTAAATGAGGCAAACCATGAAAACTGGGACAAGGGGACAGAGGAGAAACTGAAAACCTGGTCCCTTTCTCGTTCCGATGATCCCCATGTCCTCTTCACGCTGGGCCTGATCGAAAAGAGGCAAGGACGCTACTCCCAGGCCGAAGATTTTTACAAAAAAGCGATCGATCGCGACCCCAATTTCAGTGAAGCCCACTCCAATCTGGGGAATGTTCAGCTTGCCCAGAAACAGATTCCGCTAGCGATTGCTTCCTATCAAAAGGCCGTCGAACTCAACCCGCATAAGGGATCTTATCACTTCAACCTATACCGTGCCTATTCTCAGGAAACCTTTCTCTCTGGAAAGTCAGACAAGGCCTTCCAGAGATCCAGGCAACTCGATCCGGAATTGATCCAGTACTATTCTTCTATCGATTCGCCCAACATGAACCGGCTGGTGATCGATGAAACCTTGGCACCGCAGATGCTCTGGGCTCGATTTCTCGACCAATACATCGGGCGAGAAGGGCTCATGTTCCGCCTCTTCAAAGCTTGGTTTGAGGGAATTCCTTCGGCCCTTCCCATTATCGCGCCGATCCTCTTTTTGGCTTATCTCGTTGGGATGTCAAGGTATAGTCGGGCAAAGCGTTTCCTGACCCGGTGTCCCATGTGCGGGAGTGCGACCCATCGATTTTATTTAAGCGACACTGAAACCGTCAGGCAGGAGTTCGTCTGTTCTAACTGTTACCGGCTTTTTGTCCAGAAGGAGAAGCTCCATCCCAAGATCACGGAGAAGAAGTCACTCCAGGCTCACACCTTTCAACAACAGGACCATTTCATCGGAAAATATGTCTCCTACTTCCTGATCGGATTCGGTCAGATATGGAGAGGAGACACGTTGAAGGGCCTTCTGCTTCTCTTTCTGTTTTTCATTTTCATTCTGAGGTTTGTCTTCTGGGGTGGGATTCTCCCGGAGACAGGTCTGCGGTCGCCCTTTTCGTGGTGGGGCCTCTTTGTTTGGGGAGGCCTTTTCATCCTGTTCTATTTTTTCTATTATCGGCAAGTCCGGCGCCTGAATCCGGAGTTTGAGATCCCAACGACTTAAGGAGAGAAATCAATGGCTCTTCAGGGGACACTAAAGGACTTCAGCATCACAGAGATCATCCAACTCATCGGGCAGCAGCTCAAGACAGGGGTCTTGAAAATTCGCCGAGGGAAAAGTCTGGTTGAGATCTCTTTTGTAGATGGGATGATCGTCCATGTTTACTCCAATTACCGGGGGAAAAAAGATCTGATTGGTGAAATCCTGGTGAAAGCCCAGTTGATCACCGATGAACAACTGGAAAGAGTGCTCAAGCTTCAGAAAGAAACGCTCAAATATATTGGAGAGATCTTGGTCGAGCTTGGATTGTTGACGAAAGAGGACATCCTGAAGGTTATTACCACTCAGATCTATGAAACCATCTACGATCTTTTCTGGTGGGAGGACGGAACCTTCAATTTTGATCTCAAATTGGTGGAAAGTTATAAGAAGATCCCCTTTGCCCTCAGCACCGAGCAGGTCCTGTTGAATATCCTCCGGATGGTGGATGAGTGGTCGGAGATAGAAAAGAAAGTCTTTTCCCCCCACCTCGTTTTTCGGAGGCCATTGGGCACCGAAGAGAAATCCGCAGGTGCTTTTTCTCCCCAGAGCCTGATGAGGGAGCGGTTGAGTTCGGAGCAGGAGATGATCTACAACCTGGTCGATGGGACCCGGACCGTCCAGGAGATCATTGATCGGAGCCTTCTTGGAAAATTTTATGCTAGCGAGATTTTGCTCAGCCTCATGGAAATGGGATTTGTCGAAGTCGCGGGGATACGCACCCCGAGCCTCGTCAAGAAGGTCAGGATGATCAACTTCAGAGAGGCGATGACGTTTGTCTATTACGGTGCCTTCCTGATCTTTATCTTTCTCCTTCTGATCTACTTTAAGCCCAACTTCTTACGCCTCTTCTGGGATTCCAAGATCGAACGGGTCAATATTGAAGCGCCCTCCCTATTTGTCCATCGAGCTCAACTCGACCGGATCAAGAATGCACTGGACATATTCTATCTGGAGAGGGGAGCCTACCCCCAGAAACTGGAGGAATTGGTTACGGCCCAGCTCCTCCAGAAAGACGACCTTTTCTACCGGAAGGGCGTCTCCTATCAGTATGAGTTGAAAGAGGGGAAATATATTTTGAAACATTGAAACAAGTCATTTCCATTGACACCATTCCTCACTCATCCCATCTTCCCGAAGGAAAAGAATGAAACTGTCTTCAAACATCGATAAGATACTCATACTCGATTTTGGCTCCCAGTATACCCAGTTGATCGCACGGCGGGTGAGGGAATGCCGGATTTATAGCGAGATTCAACCTTATGATTTGCCGCTGGAAAGGATCAAGGCTCTCTCTCCCAGGGGGATTATCCTTTCAGGAGGGCCCTCCAGTGTTTATGAATCAGGGGCTCCCTGCTGCGACCCGGGGCTCTTCACCCTAGACATCCCCGTGTTGGGGATCTGTTATGGAATGCAGTTGATCGGCAATCTGCTGGGTGGAGAAGTCGCCCATTCGGACCAGAGGGAGTACGGAAAGGCTAGGTTGATCATTGACCGTGGGGGAAAACTGTTTGAAGGGATGGGGGGAAAAGGACGGACCCTTCAGGTGTGGATGAGCCATGGAGACCAGATCCGGCGGTTGCCTCATGGGTTTCATGCGCTCGCGCATTCCAGCAATACACATTTTGCCGCCATTGAACATCGTCAGCGAAGAATCTTTGGACTTCAGTTTCATCCAGAAGTGGTCCATACCCCACAAGGGATCATCCTTCTTCGGAATTTTCTCTTCCGCATCTGCGGCTGTGAGCATCTCTGGGACATGAGGTCTTTTCTGGAAAGTTCATCCGAAGAACTGAAAAAAAAGGTTGGCTCGGGAAGGGTGATCTGCGGACTCAGCGGAGGAGTCGATTCTACGGTCGTCGCTCTTCTTCTCCACCGGGTGATCGGTGATCGCCTAAAATGTATCTTTGTGAACAACGGACTGCTCAGGAGAAACGAGGCGGAGCAGGTCGTTAACCTCTTCCGCCACCATTTTAATATTCCTCTCATCTATGTGGATGCCACCAAGAGATTTTTGAAACGACTGGAGGGGGTAACCGATCCGGAAGAGAAACGGAAGAGGATTGGAAACGAATTTATTTTGGTGTTTGAAAAAGAGGCGAGGAAACTTGGTGGGGTTAAATTTCTCGCCCAGGGGACCCTCTATCCTGACGTGATCGAAAGCATCTCCTGGAAAGGGCCCTCTGCTACGATCAAAAGCCACCACAATGTGGGGGGATTGCCGGAAAAAATGAAATTAAAACTGGTGGAACCCCTGCGGGAATTGTTTAAGGATGAGGTGAGAGAACTGGGCAGGGAGCTGGGACTTCCTTCGGAGATGATCCACCGTCAGCCCTTTCCAGGGCCAGGGCTTGCCATTCGAATCATCGGTGAGGTGAGCCAGGAGAGGTTGGAGATTCTGAGAGATGCGGATGTGATCGTCATGGAAGAGATGAGGAAGAATGATCTGCTGCGCCGGGTCTGGCAGTGTTTTGCGGTTCTGCTTCCGGTTAAGACCGTAGGGGTGATGGGTGATTTACGGACCTATGAGAACGTGGTTGCCTTACGGATTGTGGAAAGCCAGGATGGGATGACCGCCGATTGGGTAAAACTGCCCTATCAGGTCCTGGAACAGATAGCCAGCCGGATCATCAACGAGGTGAAGCGAGTGAATCGGGTGGTGTATGACATCAGCTCCAAACCTCCCAGCACGATTGAATGGGAATAAAATAAAAACTGGAATATTGGAATGGTGGAATATTGGAAATTTGGGAAGAAAAAAGGAATAATTAAATAATGGACAAAATATGGATAGAGAAGTAATCGAACCGAATATGTTCAAAGGGAGACGTCAAACTTCCTCAACCCATTATTTCATGATTCCATCATTCCATTATTCTGATGGTTAATTCCTATGTCCCATGCCGAATTTGTCCATCTCCATGTTCATAGCCAGTACAGCCTGCTGGATGGAGCCATTCGATTTGACGAGGCATTCGATTTAGCCAAAAAATATCGGATGGACTCCTTGGCGCTGACCGATCACGGGAATATGTTCGGCGCCATCGAATTTTACCAGACAGCGATCAAACATGGAATCAAACCCATCGTCGGATGCGAGATCTATATCGCCCCTGGAAGCCGGTTTGAGAAGAAGACCGCGGCGGGAGGAGGAGAGGGAAATTTTCATCTCACCCTTCTGGTTAAAAACCGGACCGGATATTTCAACCTCATCAAACTGATCAGCCTCGCCCACCTTGAAGGATTTTATTATAAGCCCAGAATCGACAAGGAACTTCTGAGCAAATATCACGAGGGGTTGATCTGCCTCAGCGGATGCCTCAAAGGAGAGGTTGCCCAGCTGGTAGGCCGAGGGGAGATGAAGAAAGCCCTTCAGACGGCCGAGGAATACCGAAAGATCTTTGACGATCGCCGGTTCTTCATCGAACTCATGAAGAATGGAGTAGAGAATCAAGCTCTCGTCAACGAGCGCCTCATCGAAATCGGCCGAGAACTCTTCATCCCCGTGGTCGCCACCAATGATTGCCATTATCTTCACCGCGAAGATGCGCAGGCCCATGAGATTCTGCTCTGTATCCAGACTGGTAAAACCCTGAACGAGAGCGACCGCATGAAATTTTCTTCGGACGAATTCTATTTCAGATCCTCCGACGAGATGATGAACCTGTTCAGAGACATACCGGAGGCCATTGTCCACACATTGGAAATCGCAGACGAGTGTAACCTGGAGTTGAAGTTTGACGAAAAGCACATTCCGCGAATTGCCGTCCCTTCAGGAGACTCCCCCGAAACTCATCTCGAAAGGCTTGCACGGGAAGGGCTCGAGAGAAGGCTCGAGCCCTATCGG
>VGSD01000186.1 GCA_016875155.1 Deltaproteobacteria bacterium
GATCGGCGGCATCGAACCGGCCAAGACTTTTATCCTGAAAGCTATTCAGAATCGAAAGCATATTGTCACGGCCAACAAGGCCCTGCTTGCGCTTCATGGCGACGAGATATTCAAGATGGCGCAGCGGTTTGGGGTGGATGTTAATTTTGAAGGCTCAGTCGGAGGAGGCATTCCCCTCATTCGTTCGATCAAAGAGGGATTGGTGGCAAATCGCATTCAGTCGATCTTCGGGATTCTCAACGGGACATCAAACTATGTCCTCTCAAAGATGACAAATGAAGGCAAAGGGTTTAAAGAGGTCCTTAAAGAGGCCCAGCAGAAAGGATATGCTGAAGCAGACCCAACCTATGATATCGAGGGGATTGACGCTGCTCATAAGCTTACCATTTTGATCCGGCTGGCTTTTGGGGCGGCCATCCAATTCAAGGACGTTTTTATCGGGGGAATCTCCGATATCACGCAAGCAGACATTCAGTTTGGGCAGGAATTCGGATACCGGATTAAACTCCTGGCCATTGCAAAATTGGATGGTGGAAAGATAGAGGCCCGTGTTCACCCCACCATGATCCCTGAGAAACATCTTCTCTCAACCGTGGGGGGGGTTTTTAATGCCATCTACATCAAAGGGGATGCTGTCGGTCCAACCCTTTTCTATGGGCAGGGAGCCGGACAGATGCCCACTGGAAGCGCAGTTGTGGGCGATCTTGTAGAACTGGGGAGGAATCACCTCATCCGGGCCAACGGCCGGCGTGTTCCCCTTCTGTCCTACCAGCCCTCATCCATTATGAAGGTTCCATTGAAGAAGATGGAAGAGGTGGTGATGCCTTTCTATATGCGGTTTTCTGCGTTAGATCGGCCCGGAGTCCTGTCGAAAATTTCAGGAATTTTGGGGAAGAACGATATTAGCATTGCCGCTGTCATACAGAAGGGAAGGCAAATCAGAGGGGCTGTGCCCCTGGTCATGATGACTCATGAAGCAAAGGAGAAGAATGTCCACCGGGCATTGAAAGAGATTGATCGGCTGGGTGTGATCCTCGGGAAAACAATGGTCATCCGAATGGAAAATGAACTTGAGTAATTGCCGAATGCGGATTGCGGAATGCGGAATGAAAATCCGAAATCCGAATTCCGAAATCCGAAATGGAGTGAAGTAATGTGGCATGGAGTGATTAAGGGATATGGTGGTTTTCTACCGGCCATAAAAGAAGAGAATATCGTTACCCTGTTAGAGGGAAATACCCCTCTGATTCGATCTTCTCGGATCAGCAAAGAGTTTTTCGCAGGGGTCAATCTCTATTTCAAGTATGAAGGGATCAATCCGACGGGTTCATTTAAAGACAGAGGGATGACCGTTGCAGTCTCCATGGCTAAGGAGAACGGTTCGAAAGCGATCATCTGTGCCTCCACAGGGAATACTTCTGCCTCTGCATCTGCCTACGCGGCAAGGGCAGGGATGAAATCCTATGTCCTCATCCCTGAGGGCAAGATTGCTCTCGGAAAGTTGTCTCAGGCCATGGCTCATGGCGCCCAGGTGATTCAGATAGATGGGAATTTCGATGAGGCCCTCCAACTGGTAAGGGAGATTTCAGAGACAGAACCGATTACTTTGGTCAATTCCCTCAATCCTTTTCGGATTGAGGGGCAGAAGACCGCTGCTTTCGAAATTATTGATTTTCTGGGATTTGCTCCCACTTATCATTGCCTTCCTGTGGGAAATGCCGGAAATATTACTGCCTACTGGAAAGGGTATAAAGAGTACTGGGAAAAGGGCAGGGCGGATACGCTCCCAAAGATGTTAGGGTTTCAGGCAGAGGGGGCAGCGCCCATTGTGAGAGGGAAGGTGGTGGAGAAACCCGAGACGATTGCCACTGCCATCCGTATAGGAAACCCTGCCGGCTGGAAGCGGGCAGAGGCAGCCCGTGATGAATCAGGTGGTTTGATCGATATGGTCAGCGATGAAGAAATTCTTAAAGCCTACCAGATGTTGGCCAATTTGGAAGGGATCTTCTGTGAGCCTGCCTCTGCCGCCTCTCTTGCTGGGGTGATTAAATTGAATCAAAAGGGGTTTTTTAATAAAGATGATGTTGTCGTTCTGACGATCACCGGTCATGGACTTAAAGACCCGGACATTGCGATTCGAATCTCACAAAAACCCGCCTCGCTGCCTCCAAAGAAAGAGAAGGTGTTAGAATACCTCAACCTCTGAAACCCTTATTAACACCTTTCACTCCCATGGCTATGAATATAGTCCTCTATCTCGAACCAAGAGGACCATGCGTGCCCGCCCCGTACCATGTTAGGTTCTGGGCCTGCCGGTAGGCAGGGACTTTGACCGTAAGGCTCTATAAAATTGGCATGCCTTTTGCTTTCATTTTCCGCTTTTAATTTGACATTTGTAAGTTTATGGTATATTTAGAGAAAGAAGAGAGTTAGTTCTCAAGGACTTATTAAAATGGCTAAGCGAATGAAATATGTGGTGATTATCGGAGATGGGATGGCGGACTATCCAGTAGAAAGTCTCCATGGGAAGACTCCATTGATGGTCGCCAGAACACCTCACCTGGACTGGCTGGCAAAGCATGGGAACGTCGGTCTGGTAAAAACAGTCCCTGAGGGTTTCAACCCTGGGAGCGAAATCGCCAACTTATCTATTTTTGGTTATGACCCCCAACAATACTATACGGGAAGGGGACCTTTAGAAGCAGCCAGCCTTGGCGTTGAACTTAAGAAAGATGATCTTGCCTTCAGATGTAATCTCGTCACCCTTGAGCCACAGGGCTCAAAAGTCATCATGGAGGATTTCGCTGCTGGCCACATCTCAGATGCGGAAGCCCGTGAGATCATCATTGACCTGGATAGGGCGATCGGGACGGAGAAGACACGGTTTTATTCTGGAGTGAGTTACCGCCATCTGATGGTGATGAAAAATGGAGCCTCTGCCGGTTCAGATATGGAGAGACTCGAATTGATCCCGCCCCATGATATCATCGGCCAGGAAATAACTCCTTTTCTTCCCAGGAATGCAGGTTCAGGAAGCAAAATCCTTGCTCTTATGAGCAAATCTCAGCAGTTTCTCAAAGAGCATCCCATTAACATTAGGAGGAGGGTAAAAGGAGTTCGGCCAGCCAACTCGGTCTGGTTGTGGGGACAGGGTCGTTCTCCACAGATGGTGACCTTGCGGGAGCGGTTTGGAGTTGATGGTTATGTGATTTCAGCCGTTCATCTGATTAAAGGGATTGGACTTCTGGCAGGGCTGGAGGTTCTTCAAGTTCCAGGCATCACCGGATACTTAGATACCAACTATAAAGGAAAGGGTGAGTATGCCCTGCAAGGGCTTGAAAAGAGAGATTTTGTTTATATCCATGTGGAGGCTCCTGATGAGGCTGGCCACATGGGAGACCTCCGTCTGAAAGTCGAAGCCATTGAGGCTTTCGATGAGAAGGTCGTGGGAACCATTTTGAAAGGGATCAAGAGTTTTGAGAAGGTTAAGGTGATGGTTCTGCCGGATCACCCAACGCCCCTGAGTGTCAGGACCCATACTGCGGATCCCGTTCCCTTTGTCATCTACTCAAGCGATGAGGGTAATAAAAACGACCCTTCGGCTACTTTCGATGAAGATTTTGCCCAGAGGAGTGGCGTCTTTATTGAAAAGGGATCTGAACTGATCGAGAGGTTTTTGGCTCCTTAAAAAGACAGGGGGTAGGCAGGAATACCTTCAAAGTTTTACAATTGCGTTCATTTAATAGGGTAAGGGTGACAGGGTTCTATAGGAAACGAATGTGTATTGAGATTTTTCATCGTCGGAAGTTAACCTAAAAAGGTGCCGCTGTAAAACTCTTCCGATATCCCTGCCTACCCCCTGTCTTTGGGATCATTTTTCATACCTTTCTGATGGAAGAGAGAGAGAAGAAGAGGATGACCAATAAGAGGACAAAATATATTTTTATGACAGGGGGAGTCCTCTCCTCCCTTGGAAAAGGATTGGCATGCTCCTCCATCGGAGCCCTGCTTGAGGCAAGAGGGTTGAAGGTCTCTTTCATAAAATTTGATCCCTATATCAATGTCGATCCCGGGACGATGAATCCTTTCCAACATGGAGAGGTCTATGTGACGGATGATGGCGCAGAGGCGGATCTCGACCTGGGACACTACGAACGATATACAAGTGTAAAAACCTCGAAGAAGAACAATTACACCACCGGGCAGATCTATGATTCTGTCATCACCAAAGAGCGAAAGGGAGAATATCTGGGCACGACTGTTCAGGTGATTCCCCATATTACGGACGAGATTAAATCGAAGATCTTTGACTTGGCCCAGGATGTGGATATTGTGATCGTCGAAGTGGGCGGCACGGTGGGGGATATCGAAAGCCTTCCATTTCTGGAGGCGATCCGTCAGATCCGGGGGGACGTGGGCCGGGAAAATACGCTCTACATTCACCTCACCCTCGTCCCCTATATTCAAACCGCTGGAGAACTGAAGACCAAACCCACCCAGCATAGCGTGAAAGAACTTCGTGAGATCGGAATCCAGCCGGATATTCTTCTCTGCCGGACCGACCGAATGCTTTCGCCCAATATCAAGGCGAAGATCGCCCTCTTTTGCGATGTGGATAAAGACGCCGTGATCACAGCCCAGAATGTGGAGACCATCTATGAAGTCCCCATCGTCTATCATGAGGAGGGAATAGATGAGAAGATTGTCGAGAAGTTAAACATCTGGACAGGGCGACCTCATCTGAAAGTGTGGGAGCATATCGTCAAAAGGGTCAAACAGCCCCGTTTCGAGACGACCATTGGTATTGTGGGAAAGTATGTAAGCCTTGTTGAATCGTATAAGAGTTTAACCGAAGCGTTGATCCATGGCGGCATTGCCAATGATTCAAAAGTCAATCTGACCTATATCGATTCAGAGCAGGTGGAAAAGGAAGGCCCAGAGCATCTTTTAAAAGATGCAGATGGTATTCTTGTGCCTGGAGGGTTCGGAACGAGAGGCATCGAAGGAAAGATCAGGTCAATCCAGTTTGCGAGGGAGAAGCAAGTTCCTTTTTTCGGGATTTGTTTGGGAATGCAATGCGCGGTTATTGAAATAGCCAGACACTGTGCAGACATGAAAGGGGCCAATAGCACGGAATTTAATCCCCATACCCGCTACCCGGTCATTTATCTCTTGGAAGAGTGGACGGATAGAGACCAGATCGTTCAAAAGAGGGATGCTCAAACCTCAAAGGGCGGGACGATGCGATTGGGGGCTTATCCCTGTCGACTTGAAGATGGGACCCGGGCCCTGGAAGCGTACGGCAAGAAATTGATCTCTGAGCGTCACCGTCACCGATATGAGTTTAATAATACTTTTATGAAAGAGTTGGGAAAGGCAGGGTTGAGGGTCAGCGGAATTTCACCGGATAAAGAACTGGTGGAGATTGTCGAATTGAAGGAACATCCCTGGTTCCTGGGCTGTCAATTTCATCCGGAATTCAAATCGAAGCCAACCGATCCCCATCCACTTTTCAGGGAATTCATCAGGGCTTCTTTGAAAAGAGGCTCGAGGATCAAAATGAAGGGAGAGAGGAAGGGGAAGAGATAGTAAAAAGTGATCAGTGATCGGTCATCAGTGATCAGGAGGCAGTGGAAGGCGAGGGAGGAAAATAGAGAAGTGGATATCAATGTGATTGAAGAGGCGAGGCGGGTTTTGAGGATTGAGGCGCAATCGATTCTCGATCTGGTAGAGCGGATTGATGACGATTTTTTACGGGCTGTGGAGATACTCTACCATTGCAAGGGAAGGGTCGTTCTCATGGGGATGGGAAAATCCGGGCTAGTGGGAAGAAAGATCGCCTCCACCTTTGCAAGCACCGGTACCCCTGCGTTCTTCCTCCATCCTGCGGAAGGTTTGAATGGCGATTTCGGGATGCTGGCCAAAGAGGATGTGGTCATCGGTATCTCGAACAGCGGAGAAACAAGGGAACTGTTGGAAGTTCTCCCTCTCATCAAACGGTATGGAAATCAGTTGATCACACTCACTGGAAGCAGAAAATCGACCCTCGCCAAGGCTGGAGATATCTCCCTTGATATTCAGGTCAAAGAAGAGGCCTGTCCATTGGGCCTGGC
>VGSD01000187.1 GCA_016875155.1 Deltaproteobacteria bacterium
CGTCGAAGAGGTCCTTTACAAGCATCCTCAAATTAAGGCGGCTGGCGTCGTGGGAGTGCCTGATCCCAAAGTGGGTCAGATCATCAAGGCCTATGTGGTTCTGGAAAGCGAGGCCAGGGGTAAGATTTCTGAAGAGGAGATCATGAACTTCTGTAAAGAGAATCTTGCCCACTACAAAGTTCCCAAGATTATCGAATTCCGGGGAGAGCTTCCGAAGACCGATGTGGGTAAGGTCTCGCGCAGGGAGCTGAGAGAAGAGACAGAAGAGAGCTGACCCCGTTGTACATTAGTGAAGCGTGGTTTTTCAGTGATATGTGGTATCAATTCCAAAAACAGTGTATTCAACAAAATGTTTATGCAACTACGGGGCAGGGATGACCCAACCTTTTCTTCAGATTAAAGGGCTAACAAAAAACTTCGGCGGTCTTCGGGCGGTCAACGACGTTACCTTCTCTATGGAGAGGGACCAGATTCTGGGTTTGATCGGTCCAAATGGTGCTGGCAAGACCACGCTTCTAAGGTTGATGACCGGCATTCTCAAGCCGGATAGTGGAAGTGTTCGTTTCATGGGAAAAGAGATCGTGGGCCGAAAGACCTGGGATATCGTCAATATGGGTATTGCCTGCACCTTTCAGAATATGAGACCTTTCCGCCGCCTTCCGATCATCGCCAATGTCATGGTCTCCTGTCTCTCCCCACGCGCCATGAAGAGGGGCGAATGGGTTAAACGACTTGGAGCAAAGGCCATGGATGCTCTCGAATTTTCAGGCATCTCAGACATGGCGCTGGAAAAAGCCTCCACCCTTTCCCAGGGCGATTTGAAAAGGCTGGAGGTGGCACGGGCCGTAGCTACGGAGCCGGATTTACTTCTTCTCGACGAACCGTTCGGCGGATTGAGTCCTGCGGAGACCGACCTCATGGCTAAATCCATCCGGCGTCTTCACAAGGGCGGCCGTTTTGGGCGTCTCCACAGTGAGGGGCCGGCCATGATCATTGTCGAACATAAGCTTCAATGGTTGATGAAGATTGTGGACCGGATCATCGTCCTCAATTTCGGAAACCTCATCGCAGATGGAACACCCGATGAAATCGTCAAAAACCCGTTTGTGATTGAAGCCTACCTTGGAAAAGGAGGAACATAGGTTTGCTGCTCGAAGTTGCCAATTTATCCGTCTGGTATGACAAAGCCATGCTTATTAATCATTTGAGCATGGGAGTGGATACGGGTGAACTGGTCTGCCTGGTAGGACCCAATGGCGCCGGTAAATCAACCCTGCTAAGAGCCATTACTGGACTGGTCGCCTGGGAAAGAGAGATCACACGGAGATCAACCCACGGCGAAATCGCCCTTGAAGGAACAGTCACGTTTGATGGAGAGCGAATTGACAAAATTCCTGCTCATGAAATTGTGAAACGTGGACTGATCCTCTGTCCAGAAAGACGAAGGCCATTCCGGGAGATGACCGTTATTGATAATCTCATGGCCGGATCTTACCTGTTAAAAGAGAAGGACGAAATACGGATGAACCTGGGTAAGGTCTATCAACTCTTTCCTGTACTTAAGGACCGATCAAACCAGATCTCTGGAACACTCTCCGGCGGGGAGCAGCAGATGCTTGCCATTGGAAGGGCTTTGATGTCCAAACCCAAACTGCTCTGTATTGACGAGCCTTCAACAGGGCTCGCCCCTCTTTTGCGGACAGAAGTCTTTCAGAAAATCGGAGAGATCAGTCATTTAGGGATCACCGTCCTGCTCATTGAGCAGGAGGTGAGCACAGTCTTCAAATTATCCTCCCGCAACTATGTCCTCTCCTCCGGAAAAATCATCGCCGAGGGACCCGGCGAACAACTACTTCAGGATGAAGTCCTCCGCAAAACCTACCTGGGACTTTGAAAAGATCAATGCAAATTGTAAAATTAGCAATGACCAATTAGCAATTTCTTGCTAAAGATTCTCCTCATTTTGCATTGATTATTTTGCAATGCTAATTTTGCATTGATCTTTTAAAACGGATACTTCCCCATCTTAATCGTGTAATCCGCGATCTCCCGTCTCATGGCCACCGTATTTACAGGAGTGAACCGGCTCAGCTTCTTGAGGCCGGACAACAGTGTTCGGAGCGTATCTCCGTCTGCAATGGCTGAAAGGGCCTGCTTGGCATACCCCTCCACCTTGTTAAAACCGTCATTGACATAGACTTTCACCATTGCCTTCTGGATCTGGGCCTTGTCATCTCCGGCTTTCTCCATCGACTTTAACGCCCTGAGCAACGCGCTCTCCATGGCAAAGACTTCAATGATGATATCGCTGATCAGAGCGAGGATCTCCTGCTCATCCGCTAATTTCATCATATACTTCTGAACAGCGGCTCCTGCGACCAGAAGGGCGATCTTCTTCGACATCTCCACCATCTCCTTCTGCAGGGTGAGCATTCCATCATCTGATTCGACTTTCGGTCTCAGTGTTAGAAGTTCGCCGGCCACCTTCTGGGCCGCCACCAGCACAGGCAGACGGTTCTTCATTGCCCGCTTCGTCAGCATGTCCACGATGAGCAGGCGGTTGATCTCATTCGTCCCTTCCCAGATGCGATTGATCCGGGAATCCCGGTAGCCCCGCTCAATCGGATAATCATGAATATATCCATACCCTCCGTGGATTTGGACCCCCTCATCCACGATGTAGTCCAAGACCTCTGAAGAAAAGACTTTATTGATGGAGTCCTCAATGGCATATTCCTCGATTCCATTGGCCATTTGCATCCCGGCATCATCGGCATTGTAATCGATCTTCTGCAACATCCGATCCACCAGGGCTGCGGTCCGGTAAACCATGCTCTCTAAGGCGAAGGTCCGTGTGGCCATTTCGGCAATTTTATGTTTGATCATCCCAAACTCAGCAATCGACTTCCCAAACTGGACTCTCTGTTTTGCATAGGTGACCGCACCCTGTAGGGCAATTTTAGACCCTCCTAAGGCTCCCCCTCCCAGTTTAAATCGGCCGATATTGAGCGTATTGAAGGCGACGACATGGCCTTTTCCCACTTCTCCCAGCACATTCTCCACCGGCACTTTGGCGTCGGAGAAGATGACGCTCCGGGTGGAAGAACCCTTCACCCCCATCTTATTCTCTTCTGCATCGAGAGAGACGCCTTCAAAATTTCTATCGACAATAAAGGAGGTGAATTTAGTTCCATCCACCTTGGCATAGGTGACGAAGACATCGGCAAATCCGGCATTAGAGATGAATTGCTTCTGACCGTTGAGAAGATAATATTTCCCGTCTTTGCTGAGGACTGCTGTTGTTTTCGCATTCAGGGCGTCGGAACCTGCCTCAGGTTCGGTCAGGGCATAGGCCATGATCTTTTCTCCTGTGGCTATCTTTGGAAGGTAGCGTTTCTTCTGATCTTTGTTGCCGAAAAAGATGATCGGAAGAGAGCCAATTCCTGTATGCACGGCATAGGCGGTCGTGAAGGAGCCTCCGCCCTGGGATATTTTCTCCATCAATAGGATGACGCTGACCTTATCCAGCCCCTGGCCGTCATATTCCTCGGCAATGTCCCCTGAAAGGAGTCCCAGCTCCCCAGCCTTCCTGATCAGGCTCGGCAGAAGCCCTTCCTTCAAGGTTTCTATATCCTCGCTCACAGGCTCAATCTCGCCGACGACGAAGTCCGTCGCGGCCTTTGCAATCAACCGCTGTTCTTCATTAAATTCCTCCGGTGTGAATACCTCCTGCGGAGAAATCGACTCGAGCAAAAATGCTCCCCCCCTCACGAATGCTTCCATAAAAACCTCCTCTCTAAATGATCATTGAAAAATGCAAATTTAGCAATAAAAAATGCTAATTGCTAATTTTGCAATTTACAATGTTAACTGACTCTTTCGAATACTCCGGCGGCTCCCATTCCTCCGCCGATGCACATGGACACCAGACCGTAACGTACATTCCTCCGTTTCATTTCATAAAGCAGGGTCGTAGTCAGCTTTGCTCCGGTGCATCCAAGGGGATGGCCCATGGCGACTGCCCCGCCATTGACATTGACGATATCCGGATTGAGCCCTAATTCCCTGACCACATAATAAGCCTGGGAGGCAAAGGCTTCGTTCAACTCAACAAGCCCGATATCCTCCTTCTTGAGGCCAGCCTTTTTCAATACCCTTGGAATGGCATAGGCAGGACCAATCCCCATGACATCAGGCGGTACACCCGCTACAGCAAAAGCACGAAAAACAGCCATGGGTTTCAGTTTCATAGACTCCGCCTTCTCTCTTGACATCAGAATGAGAGCCGCGGCCCCGTCACTCGTTTGGGAAGAATTGCCGGCAGTCACAGTCCCTTTGGCTTTAAAAGCAGGCTTCAACGCCGCCATCCCTTCGAGGGAAGCATCGTAGCGGACTCCTTCGTCGGTATCAAAGATGACCTCTTTGACGATAACTGTGCCGTCTCCTTTTACTTCCTTCACCTTTGCCAGGATGGGAAGGATTTCTTCCTGGAACTTTCCTTCTTTAATAGCCTTTGCCGCCTTCTGATGGCTCAAGAGGGCAAAACGGTCCTGATCCTCTCTAGAAATTCCAAACCTCTCAGCCACATTCTCAGCAGTCAATCCCATCGAGGTATAGGCCTGTGGATTATGATCCACAAGATAGGGATTCGGAGAAGGGGTCAAGCCCATGATCGGCACCTGGCTCATAAACTCCACGCCTCCTGCAAGCATCACATCTGTTGCCCCGACCATGATTTCATAAGCCGCTGTCGCAATGGCCTGAAGTCCTGAGGAGCAAAACCGGTTCACGGTTTGTCCTGGCACCGAAAAAGGAAAACCCGCCCTCATGGCTAATACCCGGGCAAGATTGAGCCCCTGATCCGATTCCGGGAAGGCGCAACCAATGACGACATCATCCACATCCTCCATCTTGAGGCCAGGGACTCTGGCGACTGCTTCTTGGATGATAAGAGCGCCCACGTCATCCGGTCGCGTATCTTTCAGTATTCCCTTAGGGGCTTTGCCCACTGCCGTCCTCACCGCCGATACCACCACCGCTTCTTTCATAAGAACCTCCATTCAAAAAATCATTGTTAATTGCAAAATTAGCAGTGAAAAGTTAGCAATAGAAATTTTAAAAACATTGTTAATTTTGCATTGCTAATTAATCACTTTGCACTGTTTAGTTTCTAAGTGGTTTTCCTTTCTTCAGCATATATTCGATGCGTTCCTGGGTCTTCACCTCTCCGCATAGACTTAAAAAAGCCTCTCTTTCCAAATCCAGAAGATACTGTTCGGTCACCTCAGTCCCGTCTGGCAGGTTTCCTCCTGACATAATGTGGGCTACCTTTCCTGCCACATGCTTATCATAGTCGCTGATATAACCGCCCTCTCTCATATAGAAAAGGCCCATCTTTAAGAGAGAATAGCCTCTTTCTCCCATGACTTTAATATTCTTTTTTGGACGGGGTGGACGATAGCCTTCTTTGACGAGATCAAGGACAGTCCGTTTAGCGTCATGGAGGAGATAATCTTTGTTAATTGTGATTTTGTCAGTCGGTCTCATAAAACCGAATTGCTGTGCCTCTCTTGCACTGGTTGCTACCTTGCCCATGGCAACTGTCTCGAAGGCTTTTCGGACAAACGGAAGCAATTCTACGTCCGTGACTCCTGGTGGAATACCTTCTGAACAACGGAGCAGCATCTCTTTGGTCCCACCTCCTGCCGGGATGAGTCCCACCCCCACTTCAACAAGGCCCATATAGGTTTCAGCCGCCGGCCTCATTTTGGCACAGGCAAGACAAACCTCGCATCCTCCGGCAAGCGTCATCCCGAAGGGAGCAGCCACCACGGGTTTCTCAAAATATTTGACAGCCATCAACACATCCTGAAAAGCCTTCACCATCATATCAATGTCGTCCCAGTTTTCATCCTGAATCTCGAAGAGCATGAGCATCAGGTTCGCCCCGACCGAGAAATTTTCGCTCTGGTTTCCGATCACCAGGCCATCGAATTTTTTCTCCACCTCTTGCAAAGAGTCTTTGATCATCTGAACCGTATCCGCTCCGATAGAGTTCATCTTCGAATGGAACTCAAGGCAGG
>VGSD01000188.1 GCA_016875155.1 Deltaproteobacteria bacterium
GTGACAAACTCTATCTCTTCTCCCACTTCACGCCGGAGTAGCTGAATCCCCTTAAACCCGCGAATGTGCCGGTTCTCGATTCCGACGAAGATCTCCTCCTTAAGCATTGCCTCATACCTATCTGCATTGCCACGAGTTGTCCACCCATGCCATATCCGACTGATCATGTCTCACTCTTCTCCTTTCCTGCGCAATCCAGATTTACTGCACAGATCTGACGGGTCCCAACACTATGAAGAATCCTACCTTATCGGCCTGTAAAATTACCGAACACTTTTTAAAATTTGGGGAATTAGGTTAACTGGAGCTTGGGTTGGTTTTGTGTTATCGAAAAAATATCATTAAAAAATTAAACAAGTCAATCAAAAAATGTCTTGTGAAAATTATCTTTTTGACTCAAACGTCTGTCTACTTTCTATTTGACAATTAGGGTGCAGTGTGAGATATGTTTTATAAACTGAGAGATAAAATATGCACCCCATCCAAGAGAAAATCTACCAGTCCATGACGCCAGAACAGAAGCTCAAGATCGCCCTTCAGCTTTATTTCTCTGCGCGGCAATTAAAAACAGCTTCTTTGCGGAGTGCCCATCCGGATTGGACCGAAAAGGAACTGCAGGAAAAGGTCCGGGAGTTTTTCCTCTATGGGAGAACCTAACCTCTTCCAAATATTTATCAACCGTTTGAATAAGTTGGGAATCCGATATATGGTCACCGGAGCCGTAGCTGCAATTGTCTATGGCGAGCCCCGCTTAACCCATGACATTGACTTAGTTATCGAATTAAAAAAAGAAGATATCAAAAAAGTGGTAGAAAGCTTTTCCCCAAAAGAATTTTACTGCCCACCTGAAGAAAACATCACTCTTGAGATAAAACGCACTTCTCGGGGCCATTTTAACATCATCCATTCTGAAACAGGATTTAAGGCCGATTGCTACCTCATGGGACAGGATGAATTACATCATTGGGGAATGTTAAATCGAAAAGAATTTATCGTGGAGAAGGAACCCCTTTGGGTGGCGCCTCCGGAGTATGTCATTTTGAGAAAACTGGAATATTACCAGGAAGGCAAATTACAGAAGCACTTAATGGATGTTGTAAATATGTTAAAAATTTCCTCCCCTCAAATAGATTTCCCTCAGCTTCAGGATAAAATCAAAAATTACGGTTTGGAAAGGGAATGGGCTGAGGTCAAAAAACTCCTCGAAGAATGACTTTCAATTCGGCAGGATTCAATTAAGATTGTTCTATATTCATTGTTTTGTTGGAGCATCCGTTAAATAGATTTCGATTCTTTCTTTCCCTTTGCCGGGATTTTTGCGCTTTAACTCGATCACTCCTATTTCGCCTGTTCTCTTTAAGTGCGTCCCCCCACAGGGGACCTTCGCAAAACCGGCAATCTCCCAGTATCGCTCCTCTGTTTCTTCATTGCTGAAAGCGCTGATAATTTCCGAATCTGCATCGATGATTCGAAAGGCTTTCTTATGAATAACTGGCAATATGTTTGAAATATTCTCGCCCCACTCGAAATCTATCCTTGCCTTATCTTGAGCGATATGAGCCCCGATTTTCTTAATCGATTCGAAATTTTGATACATCAATTCCAGAACAATCTCCGCGGCAAAATGCAATCGCATCAATTGATATCGCCTTACCCAATCAATCTTAATGCTTACCGGGTCTCCCTTCTTTAAACCATGACCTTGTTCAAGCGTATAGATGATCTCCTTACCTTCGGTTCGAGCCTGGAGGACACAGCAATTTCCAATGGTCCCGATATCACTCTCCTGCCCTCCTGAGAAGGCAAAGAAGATCGTCTGCTCAAGGGTAATCTCATCCCCTTGGGCACTGGTAACATAAGTTTCAAGCTGTGTTAAATAAGGATCATCCCAAAATATCTTCTTTGTCATTGGAATAATTCGTTGATGGGTCAAAATACCGGGCGCTGTTTCTCCTCCATGCCTTTCTTTTCGTTCACTGTCCAGAGGAGGATTCCGCCGACGACGAAAAAGAAAAGGACGGAGAGGATGCCCGACTGGACACTTCCGGTGATGGCGATCAGAATACCATAGATGAGGGGCCCAAAAATGGAGGCAAATTTCCCAGAGACACCAAAAAAGGCAAAAAACTCTGCACTATTGGCATCTGGAGTAAAGATTCCCTGAAGGGAGCGGGAAGCCGCCTGACTACCACCCAATACAATCCCTGTCAATATTCCTAAGATCCAGTATTCTGTCTTGGCATCCAAGAAAATCCCCAACTGAAAAGCCCAGACGACGATAAGAGACCAGATGATTAGGGAAAGCATGATCGTCCTCTTGTTTCCGATGGCATCAGCCAGAAAACCAAAGATCAGAGATCCAACGAAGGCGATCCCCTGAACCATCAGGAAGAAGAGGATGATTTCGCCGGTCTCCATCTTCAAAACCTGCGCTCCGAAGATCGATGCCATGACGATCACGGTTTCAATCCCTTCGTTGTAAATCAGGTATGCCACTAGAAACTTCGTCAATTCTCTGAAAGTCCTGATCCGGCCAAGAGTATGACGGAGACGGAGGTAACCTTCTCTAAAATAACTTCTCCCGGGAGCAAGAGGAATCTTCTGTGCCCTCTCTTTTAATAAAAGAAAGGTTGGAAGGGAGAAGGCGAACCACCAGAGAGACACCGAGAGAAAACAGTCCTGAACCGAAAAAGTTCCGTCCTGAAATCCAAGTAGTCCAGGATATTTCAACATCATTAGGTTGATGGCTAAAAGCGCTCCACCACCGATGTATCCGAGGGCCCATCCAAGGCCTGAGATGCGGCCGATATTTTGATCGTTCGAGATTTCTGGCAGAAAGGCATTGTAATAGACATTGCCTCCTGCAAAACCGATATTGGCAATGATGAAGAAGATCGCCCCCCGCCAGTAATTTCCTTCATGAACAAAATAGAGGAGGCCTGTGGAGAGGACAGCGATATAACAGAAAACCATGAGAAACCGTTTCTTTGACGCTGAGGCATCTGCCACCGCGCCTAAAAACGGGGCGAGGATCGCGGAAATCACCATGCTGAGCGATACGGAGAAGGTAAAAAAGGAAGCGCCGTGGAGACGGAATCCGAGGAGATCCACACCTTTCTCTCCTCCGGCGACCACTGTGGCAAAGTAGTGATTGAAGATGACAGAGAGAATCGTCGTGGCAAAGGCCGAGTTTGCAAAATCATACATGGCCCAGCCGAAGATTTCACGCTTCTTGATGGCGATGAGGTGATGGGGTCTTGGGGAGTTATCTAAAACCACAATGTAAATTGTAAAATTAGCAATGATAAATTAGCAGTGGAGGGAAATGCACATCAACCATTATGCTTTATCACTATTTGCCATTGCTAATTGATAATTGCTAATTGATCATTTTGCAATGATCAGTTACACCGTACGGATCTCCTGTCTCATGAAAACAAGATAGCAGATTCCAAAGCAGAGAAGCGTGATCGCCACAATCGAAATGAGATGCGGGATGACGATGAAGATGCTTTCAAGGAGGGGAAGAGGACTCTGGAACCGACTCATGGAAAACCTCTCCAGGGGCCCCATCAGAATCAATGACCTTGTGGTCTTGCGCATCGGATCGAGGATCGTGGTGGTGGCATCGCTGTAAAGCGTCATCGGAGAGAAGGAGGAGACCACTCTCTGAACCCGTTCATGCCGGATCAGCATCTCCGCATCAACTCCGGAAGCGGTCTGGCTGACAGGAGCCACGGCATCAGACAGGACGCTTGCCCCCAGGCTCACGAAAAATGAGAAGAAGATCCAGACAGCCAGGGATGCCAGGGCAGAGGTGGCTGTGCTCCGGAAGACCACCGAGAAAAGGATCGATATCCCCAGCCAGAAGGAGATGTAAAGAAGACTGATGATGACGTAGATAAACAGACGCGACACCTCTTCCACTCCAGGCACGACCCCGATCAAACGAATGCCAAGGCCTGAGATGAGGAGGACGGTAGCCACCAGGATGATCGCGATGATCGCCGCACCGGAGAGAAATTTGGCATTGATGATTGAGTCCCGAAAGATCGGCTGGGATACCAATTTTGACAGGGTTCTTGAAACCCGTTCCCGGTTGATCGAATCAAATCCTAAAAAGATGCCAAGCAGCGGCCCGAAAAAACCGATGAACTGAACAAAGGAGAAAAGTTTTCCCGTCGAAGTGAAAAGAAGTAAGAAGAGGAGTGTGGGCTTGGCCATCCCCTTCAATTCCTCCTGGATCGCCATCCCTATCATGGAGGTGATGATCACCCCCACCATTACGATGAGCGCTGAAATGAGGAGAAACCGCAGGCTGTTGAAATGGTCCCCCATCTCTTTTCTGAATATCGTAAAGATCCCGTGCAAGTTAGGCCTCCTTAAAGTACTTCATATAGACCTCTTCAAGTGTATAATCCTGCTGGTTCAATCCCAGCTTCTTCTTGGCCAGTTCCTCAATGGGCCCCATGGCCACCAGATTCCCCTGGATCATGATTCCCACTCGGTCACAGATTCTCTGGACCTGGTCAAGCAGATGGGAGGAAAGAAAGATGGTGATATTCTTATCCCTGCTCAGGGAATGGATGAGATCAAGCATCCGGTTCGTTCCATCAGGATCAAGGCCGATGGTAGGCTCGTCAAGGAAGATGAGTTTCGGTTCCTTGATCAAAACCTCTGCGATCCCGAGCCGCTGTCTCATTCCTTTTGAATAGGTGCCTACCTTCTTTGTTGACTCATCTGAAAGGCCAACCATCTCCAGCCAGTAATCTATCCTTTTCTCCGAAACCTCATTGGGGATTCGGTTTAACCGTGCAATATACCGGAGATTCTGCCGCGCATCCATATCATCGTAGAAACCGACATTCTCAGGCAGGTAGCCTACTTTCTCCTTCACCTTAAAGGGTTCCCGGGTTGGGTCGAACCCGATGACCTTCGCCTTTCCGGACGTTGGTTCGGTGAGCCCGAGAAACATGAGGAGCGTCGTTGTCTTGCCCGCTCCATTCGGCCCCAGAAATCCAAAAACCTCCCCCTCCTTAATCCCGAGGTTGAGTTGATTCACTGCAGTCTGAATCCCGTATTTCTTCGTCAAATCCTCTGTTTCGACAATCATCTCATTTCTCACTTTAACGTCTCCCCAGCCAGATGAAGAGGCCGCACAACCCTGCAATGACAAAGAGGATGATTCCAATTCCGATCCACCCCCAGGCAGTTGAAGCCCTCACCGTTGTTCTCATTTCAACGGTCTTGCTGCTCCCTTTCTCGCCATCCACCATCAATCCAACCGAATAATCGCCCACCAGAGCTTCTTTGGCTGGCGTAATGGTCACTTCCACCTGTTTCAATGCATTGGGCTCCAAGGCCTCGATCTTTTCAGGATTGAACTTCACCTCCCAGTTCTCAGGTTTAAAGGAAGAGAAACTGACATTACGGTTGACAGCAGACCCCGTATTCTTGACGAAGAGAGATACAATGGCCGGCTTTCCCACCATCGTCTCCAGAGACAGGATTCCAGTGGGCGTCCCCGCATCCAGTTTATAAATTCCGGTGAGCACGACCATCAACTTGGCCTCTGCCTTCTGTTCCCCCGAACTGATCCTTACCATCACAGGATAGTCTCCTGACTTTGTCTCTCGTGCTGGGGAAACTTCTACAGCCACGGTCTGGTTCTGTCCTGCTTTCATCCGGAGGCTCGAAATCTGTTTGGCCTCATAGGCAGGTTTGAAGTTGATCTCCCACTTCTCGGGGCCAATGGCAGCAAGGTTAAAGGTTCGATCGCTCTCGCTCTTATTCATCACCTCAAGAGAAAATTCGAACTTGGCATCGGTCTGCCCTCTCAGGACCGGATAGGAAGTGGTGATCTGGATATCATCCGCTCCAGGGGTTCTCTCCTGAACATTGACCGTTAACTTATGGGTGGAGGTGAATTTCCCGTCGGCGCTCTGAGCGTCAAACTGGAAGGTATAGGCTCCCGGCCCCAGGGATTTCTCAGGTTCCAGGTTGAGGGAGAGATTTCTCGATTTACCATTGGCCACATAGAGCCCTGCTAC
>VGSD01000189.1 GCA_016875155.1 Deltaproteobacteria bacterium
GATGGTTTAATAGTTCCCTACCCCCACCTTCTCCCGGAGAAGGCGATAATCTTCTTCCGATGATGCAAAAATCCCTGTATTTCCGATTCTCACATTGATCAAACCTACGGCTTTGACTTCGTTATAGGCGGCTACCATCTCTGAAGCCTTTGGACTTCTGTATCGCTTCATCTGATGCTCCGGGAAGAAAGCAAGAATCGTAAAGGGGATCTCCGGATCAATATCAAAGAGCAGCTTGGCGATCTTCTTTAGTTGCGCTGTCTCTACCAGGTTGGGGATATAGAGGGAGAGGACCTCCAGAATGAAACCTCTCTTAACGATCTCTTCAGGAAGTTTCAGGATGTGCCGGTTGAAACAGCCTGTCAACCATTTGTGATCTGTTCCATCATAGGCTTTGATATCGAGCCAGAAGGAGTCCACCCCTGCCTCTTTTAGGCCATCAAGATTTTGAGGAGTAAGCCCATAACCATTGGTCTCAATCAATACCCAGAGGCGGGTCTCCGATTTGATCAGACGCGCACATTCCACATAAAATTCCGGACAACAGGTAAGGTCTCCTCCTGTAAAGGCGACGATATCCCTTGCAGGTCCCCACCCCTGGGGACTCAATACGATATCTTTTTTCTGGATCCTCTTGGGGCAAACAGGAGACCGTTTCCCATACATGACACAGGCGCCGCAACAACGACACGATTCATGGGCATGAAAGGCTGTGGCCCTTTCCCTGGGTTCCCTGATCGTCACCCCCTTTTCGTACTCCTTGCAGGCTTTCAATACATCTGCAGGTGACCACCATTCCCCTTTTGCTTTTTTGGCGAACGCCCATGAATGGCATTTCCGGCAGGAAAAGTTGCATCCTGATTGGTAGATGGAGAGATAGTTTTCGGGACGAGAAAGGTGGGCAGCAGAGATTAACCGGAGCAATCCCCTGTCCGACTCTTTGAGGGTTGCCTCACACGCCAAGGCTTTTCCACCCTCCACTTCGACAAAACAACTTCCTTGTGCATATCCTTGCTTGATCAAATTACATCGCATATCAAAAGTTTATCACATGGTCTCTTTGCCTTGCAAGTTAGGAGAAGGGTGTGATATAGAAAAAATAAATCCCAATCACCAAATTCCAAATCCCAAATAAATTCCAATAATCAATGACCAAAATATTTGGGTATTGGAAATTGAGTTATTGGTTATTATTTGGTTATTGGTGCTTGGGATTTAGTGATTCAATAGAGGTCACCAGAGGTATGCCCTATGATGAAACAGATTGAAGAAGTGGCCCGATTGATTCTCTCATCCAAGAGGCTTGTGGTTTTTGGAGGGGCGGGTTTAAGTACGGAATCCGGGATCCCTGATTTCCGAAGTCCTGGCGGAGTCTGGGATAAATATGATCCTGAAGATTTTTACTACCAGAATTTTATTGCCAGCGAAGCCTCCCGGAAGAAGTACTGGGAGATGGCTACCGAAATGTACGGACCGATAAAAAAGGCTCAACCGAATCCAGCCCACCTTGCCATAGCCGAACTGGAGAAACTGGGTAGGCTCGACTGTGTCATCACACAGAATATTGACGGCCTCCATCATAAAGCAGGCAATTCAGAAGAGAGGATTATTGAACTTCACGGGACAGCCACGTATGTCGCCTGTTTAAACTGTAAAAAAAGATATGATCGCGATGAGGTCCAGGAACGGCTGAGAAAAGAGATGAAAGTTCCTTATTGTGACGATTGCGGCGGCCCCCTTAAACCTGCCACCATCTCATTTGGCCAATCCATGCCCGAGAGAGAAACAGAGGAGGCGTATCATCGTTCTTCCATCTGTGATCTGTTCATTGTCATTGGATCCTCGCTTGTCGTTCAACCTGCCGCTTCCATGCCACTGGTGGCAAAAAGAAATGGAGCGAAACTGGTGATCATTAACCGCGATCCCACTCCCTATGACGATCTCGCTGATATGGTCATCCACGCTCAAGCTGGCCTGACCATGGCCAATATACTAAAATGTGTCAAGCAGGGTTTATAAAAGAAGGATAAGGGCTGAGATGGTTAGCTTTTAGCCACGGACAAGGCAAATATTGTACTTTTTTGGCCAGAATTCCGACACTGATTAAAAAATTTTTTTAATTTCAAAGGGTTAGAAATTGCTGAAATTGGTATTGTTTTTGCTGTTATTAAGAATTGAAAATTTTTAAATCTAATAGAATGAAAAGACATTTGGCTCTTATTCGAAAGATTTTCATTATACTGATCATCACCTTCTTTTCTGTTTATGGGTGTGCAGGGCTCAAAACTGAGGAGAAACCTGAGCAGAAGCCTACTCCTCCAATCGAAGAAAAAATTGAACAGCCCAAAAAAGAAGAGATATCATCTCCTCAACCTTCTCCCCCCCCTGCTCCGACAACTACTTCGAAATCCCCTCCTGTGATTCCACCAACCAAGCCATTACCGTCTCAAACAGTTCCCCTTCGGACAACTAAAATTGTATGGGATTCAGTCAATCTTCGGGAGGGGCCGGGACTTAATTTTAAAGTGATCGGAAATGTTAAAAAGGGAACTCCACTTTCGATTCTCGAAGACAAGGGAAGTTGGATCAAGGTTCGAATGGAAGATGGAACTGAGGCATGGGTAAGCAAAGCCGCTACGTCAGAGGCTCCCAAACCTCCCCCTGCAGGAACCTCAAAACCCAAACCGATGTAAACCCCGTTAGAAGAGCTTGGCACGGGGCAAACAGCGGGACTTTCTAACGGGGTAAAAACTAGGGAACCACGATGCTCTTTTGCAAGAAATGTCAGATTGAATATGATGGGGAGATGAGGTTCTGCCCTAAATGTGGAAGTTTCTTGATTAGAAAAGAAGGTGCCCTGCCAGATTCAGAAGATGCAGAAAAAACCGCCGAGGCAAAACCCAAAGAAAAATATATCTGCCCAGATTGTAAAATCATCTATGAAAAAACCAAGTCCTGTATCCGTTGTGGTGCGGGGGTCATTCCTCTGTCTTCTTTTCAGCCCAAAGAGAGAGACAAGACCGTTGAGGAATCTGAGGCCGAGAAAGACTCATCTCAGGTTTTAACCACCCAGGAATGGCTGGAATCATCCCCGGAGCCTCTGATCTGTCCTGCTTGTAAGAAAGAGCACCTTGGAGGTAAGTCTTGCATCCGGTGCGGAACCGCACTGGTTCCACCGGGTCCACCTCCGAAGGAAGAAAAGACGAAAAAACCCAGCCCCCCTGTGACCAAGACATCCAAACCAAAGCCCGTTCCCACTCCAGAATTGGAGGCTGATCTTTCTGAGGAAGATACACCCGACCTAGAAACTCACAAAATGTCTGTTCAGGAGCAGATCAAGAAGGGAAGATTTGTTAGAAAGATAAAGAAGGATTACCCGAGAATGGTTTTAAACTGGAGCGGCATTGCTATTATTCTCGTTGCAATAGGATATTTTTTCTGGTCCACCTATTCCCACATCGTGATTAAAAGTCCTGCTTTAACCATCCCCCCTCCTTCAAAGGAGAAACCATCCTCTCCGGTGTCTACCTTTCTGCCTATCCCTCCTTCCGGTGGTTCTGCCACAGAGGCAGAAGAGGTGGAGAAAATAAGAAACCTCCTTGAAAACATCCGGAAAGCAAATCTGGCAAAGGATATTGATCTCTTCATATCATCCTATTCAAGGGACTTTAAGGATCGGGAGGGGAAAAAGAAGGCAACGGTTGAATCCTGGGAAAATTTCAATTTTCTCGATCTCACCTTTGATCTTGGAAACCCCTCGGTATCCGGAAATATTGCCAGATCACGGGTCATATGGTTACTTAGGTTTTCTCCAAAAGGCGGCGGTCAGCCTCAGGAAAGTAAAACCATTCTCGATGTGGTTTTTAAGAAAGACGATGGGGACTGGAAGATTGGAGAGATTAAATAGGGTTCATCACCTTCTTTGATCCTCTGCAAATCCCTCTGATTGGATCTGTCCTGAGTCGTCAAACTCCACGAAGTAGACAAAAGGGAGGCGAATCCCAGGAAGGTAAAATCTCACATCCATAAATTCTACCCGATGTCTTCCATCTCTTGAATTAACCGACTTCACAACGGGAAATCGGGCAAACCAGTAATAGAACTTAATTCCTTCTGTCGCGAGGGCTTTCTCTACCCATATAGAGTTTTGTATTTTTTCCATGGCCTGAAAAGAAATGCTTTTAGATGGATCATGGAGGTTGCTCAATCTGTTGAAAAAGGATTTTTTGTGAGCGGCAGATTCGGGAAATTCCTTCCTACGCAGATCTACAAATCCCTGAAAGACCTTATCTTCTGTCTCGACGTAAAGGGCCCAGCGGAATGGAGAAACCGGTTGGGGCAGAGCCGCCATCTGAATGACCCTTCCCTTCAATCCTTTTGAAAATTCCCTGACCTCTCCAAGCGCCTGCCCATGTTGAAACCAGCAGAAAAGGATATAGGCGGCCAGTCCAGCGAGTGATCCCCTACAGACCCATTGTGCTCCTCGCTTTAAAAAAAGACTCGCCAGCCATGGAAGAATGACCATTCCCGAAAAAATCAGGTCAATGATGAAGACGAGATCCCAGGCAAACCGGTCATCGAAGAAAGGAGAAAAGATCATCGTCCCATAAGAGGTGAGCAGGTCGAGAAGGACATGGCTTATCAGAACAGAGAGGCAGGTTTTATAAAAACTCCAGAAATGGGGAAGCCTCGATACCTTAACAAAGACCCAGCTGAAAAAGAGTCCATAAAAAGGGATGAGCAGGATGGAATGAGTGAAGTCCCGGTGATACTCAAGGTAGAACTGGCGGTTCAAAAGACCAAGGACAAAATCAGCATCTGGAAAGGCTGCCGTCACCAATCCTGCCAGCGTTCCCCATTTCCCTATTTTCTCATCATCGATGGCCCGGGCAATAACCGCGCCGGTCACCACATGAGTAAATGTGTCCACAAAAGAATGGTAACCTGTATTTCACCTTCAAGGCAAATAGATAAATTGGGGGGAGGGAAATGAACTACTTCTATTTATACCTAAAATGAGCGATTCTTTTGAAAATCTCTTTATCAACAGGCTTCCGGTCAGGTTTAAAATCACCCAGAGGGTGATTTGTAGCGCAAGGCTTTAGCCTTGCTGGCCTGCCACAGGCAGGCATGCGAAGCAACCCTAAAGGGTTGCGCTACAATGAAATTTAAGAATATCGCTCAATTTAGGTTATAGATATCTCTTAAACCACTCAACGGTCAGATCAATCGCCCGCTGCCTGTGCGCTGGATCCATCAGACGGTGGTCAGCACCTCCGATGAGGTGGATCTCTTTAGGAGAGGTTAAATGGTTAAAGATCCCCATGGCCTGTTCTACCTCCACCAGTTCATCTTTCTCGCCATGGATGACCAAACAATTCGAGACCCCGGGCAAAATCGGCAATAGCCGATGTTTTGGAAGATCTTGAAAGAAAGCTTCTGGAGGCAATGGATAATCTTCTTCCTGGTCCTTTGAACCAAGATCATCCAGATGGAGAGGTGTCGCCCAGACCACTACTGCGCCGATTCCCTTATCCTTCGATGCTTGGATTAAAGAGAGAAATCCACCGAGGCTCGACCCAACCAATCCGATCCGCTTACCGAGATCCGTACGGGACCGCACAAAATCAAGGGCCGAACTGAGGTCCATAAGCTTTTTACTGATTGTATTATCCTCTTCGCTTCCCTCACTCTCCCCGATCCCCCTGAAGTCAAACCTCAGCATGGCTATCCCCTCTGCTGCCATTCGATTCCCGAGTCCAATATATTTTTCGCTATCTTTGCTTGAAAGCAAACCATGCGAGACAATCACGCAAGGAGGATGGTCCCGATCTGGAAAATGAAGGGCTCCCGATATTTTATAACCTTCGCTCTGAAAAGAAACTTTTTCTGTTTTCATATGGTATCCCCTCTATGGAAATTCCAATGACCAAAGCCCCCCTCACCTTTATCCTCTCCCCTGAGGGGAGAGGGAAGGGGTGAGGGGCCATTTCGGTCATTGAGGTTTTGGTCATTATTTGG
>VGSD01000190.1 GCA_016875155.1 Deltaproteobacteria bacterium
GCTTCGGAGGAAAACCCGGAGGGATAGGGAGGCTCGTGCTTCATCCGGGAACCGGACAGGAAAAGGTCCTTCCCTCCAAGATCTCCAAGGTGGAAATTCAGCCTGATGAAGTGGTCAGCATCCAAACCCCCGGCGCAGGGGGGTATGGGAACCCGAAGGAGCGAGACCCCGAACGCATCCATCAAGACCTCCGGGAGGAAAAAATCTCCAAGGGAAAGGCCCAGGAGGATTACGATCTATCGGTGTCAGGTTAACCGTGCAGAAAGGACGAAAGGAGGTGGGACAGAATTCAGTTCGATCATGTCAACTTTTGTTATTCGATGTACCAATATCATAAGAGAGAATAGGAGGAACTTATGAAAAAGGGAAAACTTATTGTCGTAGGTCTTGTGATGACCATCGGGTTGATGATCGGTTGGGCGCCTGCATCCTCGGGCCAAACCATTACCTTAAAATTAGGATCGATCGATGCGGTAGCCAATCCCGCCAATGTGGCCACACTCAAATTTGCTGAACTGGTAGGTCAAAAAACAAATGGCAAAGTGAAAATCGAGGTTTATCCCGCCTCTCAGCTGGGAAACGCCATCAGCCAGATTGAATCGATCATGACCGGATCTTTGGACATGGGCCAATTCGCAGTCGGTTTTTTTGGGCAATATATCAAGGACTGGAACATCCTGGCCCTTGCGTTTGCCTTTAAAGACCACGACCACTTAAAAAAGTTTCTGGCCAGCGATACGAATGCCCAAATCAAAGATCAGTTTTTAAAACAGTATAAAGTAAGGGTTCTCGTTGAAAATTTTCTGAGGCCGCCGAATGTGATTTCCACAACCAAGCCGGTCAGGAAACTGGATGATTTGAAAGATCTCAAGATGCGCGTACCTGAGATTGAGATGTATTTGCAGAATTGGAAGCAGCTCGGGACCAAGCCGACCGTCGTTGCCTGGGGCGAAACCTATATGGGGCTCCGCCAGGGAGTGGTTGAAGGCGTGGATATGCCTTTCGACTTCATCAAGGGGATGAAGTTTTATGAAGTCGCCCCGCATATCACCATGACCAATCACCTTCTCACCCACTCCTTGGTGATTATCGGAGAGTCCGTCTACCAGAAGCTTCCCGAGGAGGCTAAGAAGGCCCTGGTCGACGCGGGGAGAGAGGCGGGGGATTATTATGGTCAACTCTGGAAAAAGGGGGTTGAAGCTGATCGAGAGGATTTGTTAAAAACATTAAACGCCAAAATCTATGAAGTGGATGTCACTCCCTTTCGGGAGAGAATGGCTCCATTGGCAAAAGAGTTGGAGGGAAAAGGTTACTGGAGGAATGGACTCTACAGTTTGGTTCAGACCCTTGCAAAATGAGAACGGAGAAGGCCCCGAAGGAAGCGCTCTTTCTTTCGGGGCCTTTCGCCTGAAGAATCGGACCACGGAGGGCACGACATGCTGAAGAAAGTCGATCGTTTTTTTCATTCCCTGGGCCTTATCGAGATGTGGTTTAGCGCCATTTTACTCTTGGGAATTGTTTCGATCATTTTACTACAAGTCTTTTGTCGTTATGTTTTAGGGTCTCCTCTCATCTGGCCGGAGGAATTGGCCATTTTGATCAGCCTCTGGATGACCTTTATCGGGGCCAGCTACGTCTTTAAAAAAAACCGACATCTGCTGCTCAGTTTTTTTGTGGATCGCCTGCCAAAACCTGCGATCCTCGCGCTTGATCTCCTGACCAATGCAGCCATCCTTCTCTTTTTCTATTATCTCTTCGTGGGAGGCTTGAAAATCATCCCCATCCAGGCGAGGAATTTAACCCCTGCGCTTCGTATCCCGACCCACTATTACACCGTCCCGGTATTGATCACTGCGTTCTTAATCTCTCTATTCATTTTCTCTTACTTCCTCCGGAGGATTATCGAGGCATTTAAATCTGAGGAGAATGAAGGTGCCATTTGAATCGTTCGTTTTAATCGGTGGTTTTTTAATCTTGATGGTCTTCCGGGTCCCGATTGCCTTTTCGATGGGGATTGCCTCCTTAGCCTATCTCCTTTATACCGGAATGCCGGTAACAGTCCTTTCTCAACGTCTATCGGCTGGGTTAAACAGTTTTCCTTTGCTTGCGATCCCTCTCTATATTCTGGTCGGTCAATTGATGAATACCTCGGGCATGTCGCAGCGGATTTTCGACTTTTCAAGCACCCTGGTCGGACATATCCGGGGCGGATTGGGACATGTCAATATACTGGCAAGTATGATTTTTGCCGGAGTTTCAGGCACGGCAGTCTCGGATGCAGCCTCTCTGGGCGCCATTGAAATGAAGGTCATGAAGGAAGAAGGCTATGACCCTGTCTTCAGTGCTGCCGTCACCGCTGCTTCTTCAACCATCGGCCCCATCATCCCACCCAGCGTCGTTTTGATTATTTATGGGGTCATGGCGGAGGTCTCTATCGGCAGGCTGTTTATGGGCGGACTTCTCCCGGGAGTGGCGATGGGTTTCCTGATGATGGTGCTTGTTTACCATATGGCGAAGAAAATTACGATGCCCGTTCGCCCCCGGGCTTCCCTGAGCGAAGGGGTCCGCTCTTTTCGTAATGCCTTCTTTCCCCTTCTCCTGCCTTTCATTATCCTCAGCGGTATCGCATTCGGGATCACGACCCCCACGGAAGCGGGGGCGATCGCCGTGGCCTACTCATTCCTGTTAGGAATTTTATACAAAGAAATCACCACGAAAAATATTTCATCGATTTTTTCTGAAACGGTCACCGTCACCTGCAGTGTGATGTTTGTCGTCGCCAATGCCACCCTTTTCAGTTGGCTTCTGGTCTCCCAAAACATTCCCCAACGGGCAGCAGATTTCATCCTCTCTTTCACGGGAGATCCCTTGCTGGTCTTTTTCCTCATTAACCTATTCATTCTTATTTTAGGAATGTTTCTTGATACCATGGCAATTTTAATCATCGCCACTCCCGTATTGGTACCAATGGTATCGAAACTCGGGATTGATCTTGTCCATTTTGGAGTTGTCATGACCCTGAACCTGATGATCGGTGGGTTGACGCCTCCCATGGGTATTTTATGTTACATCGTAAGCGATGTCGGCCGGGTTCCGGTGGAAAAGGTGTTTCGAGCAATTTTGATCTTCTTGATTCCCCTTCTCATCTGCCTTTTTCTGATCACCTTTATCCCTCCCCTTGTGACCTTTTTACCGGATTTATTATTTAAATAGTTCCCAAAACAAAGATTTTTCCTTCATCTGACGCTGTTGAGCTGATCTCAGGTCTCCCCGGGCGAGGGAGGCTGCATGGACGGAAGCATCGGCAAAAGTTGGTCAGGATAGTAAATCGTTCCTCCCTGAAGGATCACTTTTACATTTGCCATATGGCCCATGTTCTTCAGGGGATTTCCATCCACAATTAAGATATCCGCCAACTTGCCAACCTCCAATGTTCCAAGGTCCTCCAGACGTCCGATCATCTCGGCATTGGTCCTCGTGGCGGAAACGATCACGGTCATTGGATCGAGTCCGGCTTCTACCAGCTTCTGCATCTCCGTGGCGATCGGAACGATGGCATCCGTTCCAACGGTCCACCTCAACCCGATATCGTGGATTTTTTCAAAATGTTCCCGGTGGGCCTTCATGAGAATTTTACAGAATTCAGCCTTTGTCTTCCCGCGACGCCAGAACAGATCCGTATCGAATTCGTAGATCCCCAGGGTGGGACTGTAATAGGTTCCCTGTTCCTTCATCCGCTGGGCCAATTCACGGTTGAGATAGACGCCATGTTCAATGGTGTCAACGCCTGCATCGAGACATCGCTCAATCGCTTCCGAGCCGCAGGCATGGGCGGCAACCCTCACTCCCGCAGCATGGGCCTCCTCCACCGCAGCCCTCAGTTCCTCCCTGGTAAATTGCGCCAGACTCTGCTCTTCCCGGCCCGGCATTGGCTTCTCATTGGATGCCATGACTTTTATAAAGTCGGCGCCCTGTTTAAGCTGCTGTCTTGCCGCAGCGCGAACCCCCTCCGCTCCGTCTGCTTCTGTGCAGATCCAGTAAGCATATCCCCCCGTAATGGTCAAAGGCATTCCGCAGGTAAAAATCCTCGGGCCTACCAGATCGCCTTGAAGGATGGCCTTCTTGATGGAGAAATTGGTCGCTCCTGTTGCCCCCATCTCGCGAATCGATGTGACCCCGTGGCGGAGGGCATCAAGGGCGGCGATGCAGGATCGAATGATAAGCTGATCCCTCGGGAGGGTCCACTGCCACTGCAGGACCCCAAAGGTATTGTGATAGGTCTGGTGGTCGTGGGCATCGATCAACCCAGGAAGGATTGTCCCTCCCTGAGCGTCGATCGTCTGATCCGCCTCTGGTAGCGGATCGTTCTTTGTGAGAATTGCAGTGATTCGGTCGTTGGTTACCACCATCGATCCAGATCTCGGGGGCGCACCCGTGCCGTCAATGATCGTTCCGTTTAGGATGGCAAGTTTCATGGTTGAAATCTCCTTATATTCGGGAATCAGAAAAAGACGAATCCTCAACCCTTGCCAACAATTTTCTGGATCGCCTTTCGTACTCCTTCGGGAAGTTCCCTCGGTTTGTGGGCAGCCAGGATCGTTTCCACTTTCTTCGTGGCCCGGTCGAGGAGGGTCATAGCCCCTTCGGCAAACCACTCTTCGAATCGCTTCTGGTTCCGGAGCTCCGGATAATGGTCTTCGCGGAGATGGCGCACCGTGTGCTGGGAATCAATGAAACTCCCATCCGGCGCCACCTCGTCGATCACGTCGAGAGCCAGGCTTTCATCATTGATCTCAAGCCCCTTCATATAAGCCTTCAGCCACGCGATGATCTCGTGACAGATCACGAGATGGGGAAGAGACCCCGTAAGGCCTGATTCCAAATATCCCACGTCGTGGATCAGGTGGGCGCCGCTGAGCGTCGAGGACATGAGCGTCAGGGCGGCCTCGAGGGCGGCCTGCTGGTCCACGCATTTGGATGCGCTCGTTCCTCCGATCCCGAAACTGGGCAGGCCGTACCAGTGGGCCAGGTCCTCCTGGAACCCGCGGACTTCCGGAGCGGAGTGGAGCCCCACGGTGGTCCTCATGTCAAAGGTCCCCCCGGAATGACAGCACCGGATGAAAGGGGTTCCTTCCCTTTTAAGTTGGGAAACGACAAGGCCTGTCAGTTGGGCCGCATTATTTGCGACCAGAAAACCAGGGATCGTGATCGGTGTTGAAATGCCACGGGTCACGATGGATGGTCTGTAAATAGCCGGTAATCCCTTTCCTGCAAGAAAGAGGAGTTTTTGAAGGCTCTCAGGATTATGGCGGAAGGGGTGGGCGATGTTGATGTAGTTCGCGCAGAAAGGTCTCCGGCGAAGCTCTGCCTCTCCTCCCGCAACCGCCTCGGCCATGGCCACCTTGGCCTGGGTGTTGGGGAGACTCGTGGTCACATAGATGATCGGTTTTTTCGTGTTCTCAACCATCACCTGCATCTGGTGGCGTTCCGCGATCTCGGGGTCGATGTCGCCGGGAATAAAACCTGACATGACAAAATCAATATGGGGCAGCGCATCAAGGACCGCTACGATCTCACGGATATCCTGAAGCGTAGCGGGGCGTCTCTGGTTGTCCCGATGGTCGATGATGTTGACCAGATCGGAGCCGTTCCCGTAATAACAGTTTCGGCCCCTGAGGCGGATGGCAGGTTTACCTTCCTGGTCATAGAGGACGATCTGTTTCGGTGCAGCTTTGATGGCCCACTCCACCCGCCAGGAAGGAATCCGGACATGGTTTCCATCGGTGATATCGGCGCCTCCCTTTTTAAACAGGTCAAGGGCCTCCTCTTCAAGGACCCGGACCCCCGTATGTTCCAGGACCTCCAGGGTGCTGTCGTGAAGGACCTGGATCTGGGAATCGGAAAGACGCCGGTAATAAGGGGTATTCAAGGTAATGAAATTGGGTTCCATGGTTATGTCTCCTTATCAAAATGGCATAGAACAGAGGGCATAGAG
>VGSD01000191.1 GCA_016875155.1 Deltaproteobacteria bacterium
TTGATTTTATAAGAAAAGGAGACCTATTTATTGCGACCAAGGAGAAGGCCTTTATGGATTCGATCTATCTTTATTCATTTGGCAAATATAAACTGGATTTTTCGGCAGTGGACATGGAAAGGCTGGAGAAGAGGAAGATCATGGCGCTCTCAGAGATCTACCCAGAAAGAACCAAGGGAGTCATCAAAAGGATATGCGGGTAATAGAAAAACAGGAGCTGTTTGAGCTGGAGGTCCTCGATAGGCTCAACAGCAAGAGATTTCTTAATCACCTGGCATTGGGGGGTGGCACGATGCTCAGGCTGTGCCATGGATTAAACAGATTTTCAGTTGATCTGGATTTCTGGATTATAAAAGAGATTGATACCGGCAGACTATTTCAAGAGTTAAAGGAGTATCTTTTAGAGTTTTATTCATTAAAAGATTCGGCGAATAAATTTTATACATTACTTTTTGAGATAAGATCAAAGGATTATCCTCGAAGCCTGAAGATAGAGATGAGAAAAGAGGCAAGGAGGATCAGGACTGAACAGGCAATCGCTTATAGCAGGAATTCCAACACTCAGGTTTTTCTGAGGGTGGTTTCGTTAAAAGAAATGATGAGGTCAAAAATAGAGGCGTTTTTAGAAAGAAGAGAGATACGAGATGTCTTTGATATAGAATTTTTATTTAAAAAGGGGGTTGAGATAGAGGCTACCCCTGAAACGCTCATGGGGATGCTTAAAGGAATGGATGCCTTTACTAAGAAAGATTATACGGTTAAACTCGGCTCCTTGCTTGAGGAAGAACAGAGGAGATATTATCGAGTTGAAAACTTCAAAATCCTGAAGTCAGCAATAAGAGAAAGACTCGGGCCCTCTGTATAGCGCTTGAGGGCGGGATGTTGCTGAATATTTTGAATAACCAATTAGAGTCTGCTTATAAACTGAAGATTTCTCAAAAGGTCGTCATTCCGGCGAAAGCCGGAATCCAGTAATTGAGATAGTTCCCGACTTTCGTCGGGACGACGTCTGGATGCCCCGATTTAATCGGGGCATGACAGATAAACTGAATTTATAAACAGACACCAATTAACAAGTGTCATTTATAGAGGGGACATCCTATCTTGATTCTTTTAAGTCAGTAAGGGTCGGAACGGGTGTCGTACCTACACCCGACAGGGATGTGTTCAAACTATTCTAAAAACTTTCCTCTGAATTTTTTCACTTATCCATACTGAAGACAGGTCGGTTCAGACCACCTTCGCCCGAACACCTTAAAAATATACTTGGATGGAAAAGTAGAGGTAAGTATAGTATTTCCAATAAATGCCTTGACAGGGTATTATTGTTGAAATACAATGTAGGCATGAAACAGAGACTGGGGAGGATCGAGACACAATTCTTTGCCTATGTCCAGATGCGGCAGAAACGAACCATCCGCGCCGGCGATTTGACGTCTTCAGTATTGCGCCTCTCCCCGGATCAGGAACGGAAACTGTTGAGCCGCTTGGCACGCGGCGGGCTGATCGCTCGGGTGCAACAGGGCCTGTATCTCGTTCCGTTGCGCCTGCCCCTGGGTGGGGCGTGGACGCCAACCGAAGCCGAAGTATTGAACGTTCTGATGAAGGATAAGAAGGGACGCTACCAGATTTGCGGACCGAATGCCTTCAATCTTTATGGATTAGATGATCAGATTCCCAACCGGATCTACGTTTACAATAACAGACTTTCAGGTAACCGCCGGGTGGGGGCTGTGGATATAGCCTTGATCAAAGTGGCGGATGTCCGATTGGGTGATACGGAAGAGGTTACGATGGCAGAGGGAGAGAAAGCAATATTCGCTTCCAGAACCCGATCCTTGGTGGACGCGATATATGACTGGTCACGGTTCAATGGCATCCCACGAGGCTATGAATGGATTACCCGTGAGTTGAAGGCCGGAAGGGTAAGTGCATCGGCCCTGGTGAAATGCACGCTGCGCTACGGGGACATAGGAACAATCCGCCGCATGGGGGCCTTACTGGAACGCGAAGGCATCCCGGAATCGCTGCTTCGCAAGCTGGAGCGAGCCTTGAAACCGTCAACGAGTCTCATTCCGTGGATTCCAACGCAACCCAAACGGGGAATCGCCAACCGCCGCTGGGGTGTGGTGCTGAATGAGTGAGTCTGACCTTCAAACAACGCAGTTGTGGGAAGACCCTGATTATTTTCTGGCATCGGTGCGGTTTACCTCACGGGTGACAACGTTCGCACCGCTACTGATTGAGAAGGATTATGTCTGCACAGTTTTGCTCGAATACCTTTCGCAAGCAACCGACAAACTCGTTTTTAAAGGGGGAACGTGCCTGGCCAAGGTGCACTCCGACTTCTATCGCTTGAGTGAAGATCTGGATTTCGTCATCCCAATGCCTGTGGACGCACAGCGAGCCGAGCGGAGCAAGCAGGCAATACCACTCAAGCAGGCCATAGAAAAGTTAACCAAACGGCTTCCCAGATTTCGTCTGGTTCATCCATTGAAAGGGGCAAACAAATCCACCCAGTATATTGCTGTTGTGGGTTATCCTTCACTGATTCGTCGGCAGGAGGAGATCATTAAGATCGAAGTCGGCCTTCGAGAACCTTTGTTAACACCCGTGATGAATGGTCCAGCGCGGACGATCATGCTTGATCCGGTTTCCGGCAAGCCGCTTCTGGCTCCCGTTTCCATGAAGTGCATTTCGAAGGCAGAAGCTATGGCCGAGAAGTTTCGCGCCGCCTTGTCACGGCGTGAGGCAGCCATCAGGGACTTTTTCGATATTGATTATGCCATACGCAGGCTTGGCCTTCACCCGAAGGACAGCGATTTCATCCAGTTGATTCGCCGTAAGCTCAACATGCCCGGAAATGATCCGGTTGACGTTTCCGGAAATCGTTTGAATATCCTTCGACTTCAACTTGAGCCTCATTTGAAACCAGTATTACGTTCCAAAGATTTTGTAGAATTTGATCTGGATCGGGCATTCGAGATTGTGGCTGCTGTAGCGACCACGGTCTTGTCATAACTAAATTTTTCCCCGTGTGAAGCCTAAATTCTATCGGGGTGTGAGCTATACCATTGGGAAGGCAGAGTTTTCTAACGGGGTTTATCCTATGACGCATTTCTCACAATTCAAGAGGAACTTGAGAATGACCATGATCTTCGTTTTATCAGAGAAGTGAAAGAGATGGAAAAGGATGCCCTGACTATTGGAATGTCTGAACTAAAAAAGAAGATCAGAAAGCGAACCAATCGCCACACCCGGAGCCGTCATTCCGGCCCCGCATCAAATATGGGGTAAACTCCAGCAGGCATAAAGGCTGAAAACATTGCCCCACACATCAAGTGCAAGGCAAGTTATGCCCCGAAGAAACATCCTATAATCTTCCTGTCCAAAGGGAGTTTGCAGTGGAATCCATAAACTATCCTTTTTGGTTCTTCCGGGTTTTTAATGGGTGACAGTTTAGGGTAAAATGGCTCCAAGGAGGACTGGAGCCATGCAAGACATTGAACTTTACCATTACTTGTTGGGCATTGAAAAACCTTGGGCAGTGGAGCGAGTGACGTTGGATGTCGAGAATCAGAGGGTGGATGTGTGGGCGACCCATCAAGAGGGGATCCGTTGGCCCTGTCCAGAATGCGGATCCATGACATCCCTGTATGATCATGCTCCTGAGCGGGCGTGGCGTCATCTGGACAGTTGCCAGTTCAAGACGTTGCTTCATGCCCGTCCTCCCCGAGTAAACTGCAGAGAGCATGGAGTACGGCAGGTGCGATTGTCCTGGGCGGAGGAAAGTTCTCGGTTCACGTTGTTGTTTGAGCGGTTGGCCATCGATGTGCTTCGGGAGTGTGACATCTTGGGGGCGACACGGATTTTGCGGATCAGTTGGGACGAGGCGTGGCACCTGATGGAACGGGCGGTCAAGCGAGGGTTGTTGGCCAAGGGACAGCGGGCGTGTTCCCGGATCGGTGTGGATGAGAAGTCGGTTGGAAAGGGGCACAAGTATCTCACGTTGGTTTGTGACCTGGATATGGGGACGGTGGAGTATCTTGCCGATGATCGTCAGCAAGGGAGTCTGGATAGCTATTATCAAGGGCTTACGGAGGAGCAACGGCAAGGGATTGAGGCCGTGGCCATGGATATTTGGGATCCTTACATTGCCTCGACGAGGGGCTATGTGCCGGAGGCGGAGGAGAAGATTGTCTTTGATCGTTACCATCTGATGACCCATATGGGTAAGGCCGTGGACACGGTGCGCAAGCGAGAGCATCGGGCGTTGCAGCAGGTGGGAGACGAGACGTTGACCAAGTCGAAGTATCTTTGGCTTTACAGTGAGGAGAACCTTCCGGAGAAGCACTGGGAGCGTTTTGAGGAATTGAAGGCCAGCCATTTGAAAACTGCTCGTGCCTGGGCGATTAAAGAGAGCCTTCGGGATCTCTGGAACTACACCCGCAAAGGATGGGCTTCTGCTCATTTCAAGCGGTGGTACTTCTGGGCAACCCATTCGAGATTGGAGCCCGTCATCAAGGCAGCTCGAACGTTCCATCGTCATCTTCAGAATGTGCTTACGTACTTTAAGCATCGAGTAACCAATGCTGTCTGTGAGGGGGTTAATTCCAAGATCCAGACCATCATCAAGATGGCCTATGGATTTAGGAATCGGGATCATCTTAAGACAGCCATTTACTTCCATTGTGGAGGCTTAGACCTTTACCCGGGTACCCATTAAAAACCCGGAAGAACCTCCTTTTTAATGGGAGGAGATAAAGAGGTTGGAGGTGCATTTGGAGACCAGGAGAAAAAGAGATTGATAAAGATTTCTTAGTATGGTAAAGGATTAGTTAGAAGGAGTGGACTATGCCAAGGACAAGTATTCTCGAGAAAATTGAAAAAGATATTGAGAGACTCTCTCCAAAAGACCAATTAAAATTGGTTGAAAAACTTTCACAGCGATTGAGAAAGTCAGATCTCACAGCAAAAAGAGACATTGACTGGAAGGGTCTCTATGGGCTTGGCAAAGGGCTTTGGATGGGAGAGGATGCTCAGGAGTATGTGGACCGTCTAAGAGAGGAGAGGGTGTGACTCTTTCGAAAGAACTTGTACGCATCAATAGTATCTTCATTGATACAGCTCCCATTATTTATTACATCGAAGCCCACCCACAGTTCGGACCTCTTGCAAAAGAGGTTGTGAACATTTTCCAATCGGGAAACGAAGTTTTTCCAGAATCTTTACCCACGTCCGAACCCCTTCCAATTCAGTTTCAATAGCCTGCTCCAACGCCTCCTCGGTCAGAGCATCGCCGGGAGACAAGAATCGCACCGGCCACCCTTCAATGACGATGTATTCTTCTTCGGTTTTATAACCGTGCGAAGTAAGGTAGGTGTAAACAGGGGCAACCGTGATCAACATACTTCCGGGCGAAGTTTGAAATGAAATGAAGATATCAATGTCAAGCGTGGCTGAAGGTTCGAGGTAGAAAGTGGCGCCCACCGCTCCGCCAATCCATCAACCGCTTGATAAGATTTTCGGAGACAGACCTGCCCGATTGACAGATTTTCCACACGATTCAGTGAGGCGTTACCACAGAATCATTTTTTAAATCATTTTTTAAATTGAAATACTCCGTCAAACCTGATAAAGTACGATAAAACATTATGGTGATCAATCCGGAAACCGGAAAGCTCCTCCATTGACCCCGTTAGAAAGTTGAAAACTTTCTAACGGGGTGTGCTGATATTCAATGAAATTTATTTATTCATCCATCATCAGTTCCTTCCTTGAAAGCAAAAGCAACAAGCAGAACGTCCGTCTGCTTCTGCGTTTCATCCTGACGCTTGGGGTCATGGTGACAGCTTACAGCGTCGTCTTTCATTTTCTCATGGCCGCCGAGGGCAGGGAGTATTCCTGGATCACCGGATTTTACTGGACGCTGGTTGTCATGACAACCCTGGGGTTCGGCGATGTCACCTTTACCGGAGACATCGGGAAAGCCT
>VGSD01000192.1 GCA_016875155.1 Deltaproteobacteria bacterium
GAATATGATCTAAAGATGGTGAAGCATGCTGCTCGTGTAGGAGCTGAGTTAGGGGCAGATATCGTCAAGGTTGTCTATACTGGCTCCCCAGAGAGCTTCAGGGAGGTAGTGGAAGGTTGTTTTGTTCCCGTAATCATTGCCGGAGGAGAAAAAATGGGCAATGACCAGGATATCCTGGAAATGGTCAAAGGAGCGATGGCGGCAGGCGGAGCAGGCGTATCTATTGGAAGAAACGTTTTTCAGCATGAGGATCCAGCCAAGATCGTTCAAGCTATATGCAAGATTGTCCACAATGGCAGCATGGCGGAAGAAAAGGTAAAGAAATTGGAGGTGAGGGTATGAAAGAGATCTGGGTAAAGGCAATACCTTGGAGGAAGGAGATTGCTTCAGCTGCTGTGGAAAGCGGGGCGGATGCCCTCTGGATTCCGGCCGGAATGGGATCGGAAGTAAAAAAGATGGGTATCATTGCCACTGTGGCCGAGGACGGAGATTTAATGTTGGGCCGCGATGTGGTAGAGAAAGAGATTCGAGAAAAGAAGGACGAAGAAGAGATTCTCGCGCTCAGCCTCTCTAAGAAAGTAGTTGTGAAGGATGGGGATTGGAAAATCATCCCACTGGAGAATTTATTGAGCCGGACGAATAACCTTTTCGTCGAGATCGAAGATCTTCAAGAAGGTCGGACAGCATTTGGAATTCTTGAAAAAGGGGTGGATGGGATCGTGATTAACCAGTCCAATCCGGAAGCTGTACGGCACATCGTTTACTCGCTCAAGAGGGAGACCGAAAAAATAGAACTCTCCCTTGCAAGGATCAAGCGCATCAATCCCCTCGGGCTGGGAGACAGAGTTTGTGTGGATACATGCTCCTCAATGACAACGGGCGAAGGGATGCTGGTAGGTAATAGCAGCCAGGCCCTCTTTCTTGTTCATTCCGAGAGCGTGGAGAATCCTTTTGTCAATCCCAGACCTTTCCGGGTCAATGCTGGGCCTGTCCATGCTTACATTCGCTTGGCCGGAGGGCAGACAAAATATCTATCAGAGGTCAGGTCTGGCGATCAAGTGCTTATCGTGAATTTTGAGGGCAAAAACTATCCAGCCCTGGTGGGAAGGGCTAAGGTGGAGAGACGCCCCTTAGTCTTATTGGAGGCCGAGGAAGACGGCCAGGGCATCTCCGTCATCTTGCAGAATGCCGAAACTATTAGGCTCACGCAGTCTAACGGGAAAGCAGTTTCCTTGGTAGATCTTAAAGAAGGGAATGAGATTCTGGTCTATCGAGAAGGAGCAGGAAGACATTCTGGGATACGAATTGATGAGACGATCATCGAAAGATAGAAATGGGAGAAAGGTCTGCCTTCCCATTATCGAGAAGACAGTGAAAAATGCCCTTAAGGCTATCAAAGAAGCCAATGGGCTTGCTGACCTCATCGAGCTTCGAATGGATTACTTGAGGAACTCAGAGCTAATGCCTCTATTAAAGGCAGGAGAAAAGCCATTTATCATTACCAACCGACGAAAGGAGGAAGGGGGCAAGTGCGGGAGTAAGGAGAAGAGTAGATTTAGAATTTTGAGGGAGGCTGTTGAATTGGGGGCTGAATATGTGGACGTGGAGATGAGCAGCGAGAAGCCATTGCTCAGGGACTTAATTGCAAATAAAAAGAAGACAAGGATCGTTCTTTCCTTCCATGATTTTCAGAAAACACCTTCCCCAGGAGAACTGAAGAAACTCTTTAACCGCATGGCTCAAACGGGGGGAGACGTAGTAAAAATTGTGTCCTTTGCCCAATCTTGGGAAGACAATTTCAATATTTTATCGCTCATTCCTTACGCCAAAAAGAGAGAACAGGAGATTGTTGCTTTTTGCATGGGGGAGAGAGGCAAGATGAGTCGTATCTTCGCCCCTTTTATGGGAGCAGCATGGACCTACGCAGCCCTAAGTAAGGGAAAGACATCTGCCCCCGGACAATTGACCATTCGGGAGATGAAGGAAATCTGTGAGAGATTAAGATGATCGATGCGCAGACAGAACTCTACGGGATCATTGGAAATCCGGTGAGGCACAGCTTAAGCCCGATCATCCACAATGGGGCTTTCAGAAGGATGGGATTGAATGCGGTTTATCTGGCCTTCGAGGTTAATGACCTTGAAGAAGCTATCGGGGGGGTTAGAGAATTGGGACTGCGGGGAGTGAGCGTAACCCTTCCATTTAAGACCCAGATCCTTCCCTACCTCGATCAGATTGAAGGCGTGGCATCGAAGATCAGAGCAGTGAATACAATTCTGAATGAAGGGGGAAGGATGATCGGCCACAACACCGATTGGGAAGGAGCCTTGCAAGCGCTGGAGACAAAGGTTGACTTGAAAGGTAAGAGAGTGATCCTTCTTGGGGCTGGAGGTGCTGCTCGTGCCATTGGCTTTGGTCTAAAAGAGAAAGGGTGCCAGGTGATCATTTTCAATCGATCACAGAATAGGGCCAAGATCTTGGCTAAAGAGTTGGGATGTTTCCATCATCCTCTTTCATCTTTTGAGGAGATGGATGGGGATATTCTGGTCAACGCAACCTCTGTCGGTATGTATCCGTTGGATGCGGAGAGCCCTATCCCGAAAGAGATCTTGGAGGAAGGAATGGTGGTGATGGACATTGTCTACCGACCTCTGCAGACAAGGCTCCTACGAGAAGCTGCGGAACGGGGGTGCATGACGATCGACGGATTGGAGATGCTTGCCCATCAGGGAGCTGCCCAACTTGAAATATGGACGGGCAAAAAGCCCAACCCCTTGGAAATCAAAAACGATCTACGGCGCGTTTTGAGAAGCGAGGTTAGCCTATCAGGAGTTAGCCATGATTGAGATCAGGCCTCTTGATCATTGCGATGCTGCCGTTGTCATTCCCGGATCAAAGAGCTATACCCACCGGACCCTTATCGTCTCGGCTTTGGCAGAGGGTGAGTCTATTTTGATCAACGCCCTGCGAAGCGAAGATACGAATCATACCATTCATGGTTTAAAAAAGTTTGGGGTGCGAATCTATTGGAAGGGAGATAGACTCCATGTGCAGGGGAAGGGAGGGAAACTCGCGGCTTCAGAAGAAAGACTTTTTGTTGGAAATTCTGGCACCTCCATGAGGTTTCTTACGGCTCTGGCTGCTCTTAAGAACGGCAGAACCCTGTTAGATGGGAGTGAGCGAATGAGGGGGCGACCGATTGAGGATTTATTGGGTGGTTTGAGAGCATTGGGCATTAGAAGCTATTCCAAAGAGGGAAACGGTTGTCCGCCAGTGGTTGTAGAGTCTCAAGGTCTCAAAGGAGGCACGACAAAGATTAGGGGTGAAGAGAGCAGCCAGTTTCTCTCTGCACTCCTGATGGTTGCTCCCTATGCTTCGAGAGACGTAACAGTTGAATTAATGGGGAACTTGGCTTCTAAGCCTTATGTGGACATTACTCGGCAGGTGATATCAGCCTTTGGTGTTGAAGTCCAGGGCGAAGGATATCATTCTTTTTTTGTTCGGTCGGGACAGAGGTATCTCCCTCAAGTCTATCGAATCGAAGGGGACGCTTCGCATGCCTCTTATTTCCTTTCAGCGGCAGCGATTACTCGGGGAAAAGTGAGGGTTGAAAACCTCAACTCAACCTCCATCCAGGGCGATACAGGTTTTGTTAACATCCTTGAAAAAATGGGATGCAATGTCATTCGAGGAGATAGCTGGGCGGAAGTCCACGGGAAGGAGCTTCAGAGGATTGAGGTTGACATGAATGCCATGCCCGATTTAGTTCCGACTCTTGCTGTCACAGCAGCCTTTGCCCGAGGAATGACTGTTATCCGAAACATCGGCCATCTCCGGCTGAAAGAATCAGACCGCATCAGGGCCCTGGCACGGGAGCTAAGAAAGATGGGGATCCAGGTTGAAGAGGGAAAGGACTGGTTGAAAATTGAGGGGGGAAAAACCCACGGGGCGGAAATCGAGACCTACAATGATCACCGTTTGGCCATGAGTTTTGCCATCGCCGGTCTGGTTACCCCCGGAGTAAAGATCAAGGGAGAAGAGTGCGTGAATAAATCTTTCCCTGATTTTTGGAAAACGTTTGAGAGGCTCTACACATGAACCTCGTTTTGGTCGGATGCAGGACTGCAGGTAAAACCACTGTGGGCAGAAGATTATCCGCCTCCTTGCGAAAGACGTTTGTGGATACGGATGATCTGATTGAAGAACGTCAGGGCATCCCTATCGGAGAAATTGTAAAAATCCATGGATGGGACTATTTCAGGGCAATTGAGAGAAGGGTCATTTCAGAAATTTCAAGCTATGACGATCTGATTATTGCTGCGGGTGGGGGTGCGGTCCTTGAACCCGAAAACGTCAAGGCCCTAAAAAGAAACGGTTTCATCATATGGCTCAAAGCCGATATTGAGATTCTTCTTCAGCGGATGGCCAAAGACCCCCGGACGGCCACGGGGAGACCTAGCCTAACAGGAAAGGGAGTCCTGGAAGAGTTAAAAGAGGTCCTGGCCCACCGAGAAAACTTCTATGAGCAAGCCTCGGAAATCCAAGTGGATACGTCGTTATTGGACGTGGATGGGGTGGCAAATAACGTTCTTTCTATTTTCAAAGAGAGGGTGGAGGAGTTCGATGGGAGGAAATTCGTTCGGGACGCTTTTTAGGGTCACCACCTGGGGGGAATCTCATGGAAAGGCTCTGGGTGTCTTAATAGATGGCTGTCCGCCGAAAACGGAACTCTCTGAAGAAGACATTCAGAAAGAGATGGATCGGAGACGTCCGGGCCAAGGAGGAGGATCGAGTCCTAGGAAAGAGAGAGACCGAGTGGAGATTCTTTCCGGAGTCTTCGAGGGAAAGACTACGGGAACACCGATCTCAATCATCATATGGAATGAAGATGTTAACTCGACTCCTTATGATGAAATGAAAGATCTTTTCAGGCCAGGTCACGCAGATTTCACCTATCAGGTCAAATATGGCATCAGGGACCATCGAGGGGGAGGAAGGGCTTCTGCGAGGGAAACAGTGGGAAGGGTTGCTGCAGGAGCCGTTGCAAAGAAGATCCTGGAACAAGAGAAAATAAGGGTCTTTGCTTACACAATAGAGCTGGGAGGGATCCGGGCGGAAAAGATAGTTTATGATGAAATTGAGAGAAATATTTTTCGATGCCCACATAGAAATGCAGCTATGGCGATGGAGAAGAAGGTAGAGGAAGTAAGGCTCCAAGGGGATACAGTGGGAGGCATTGTCGAAATTCAAGTTCGAGGTTGCCCTTCCGGATTAGGAGAACCAGTCTTCGATAAATTGGAGGCGGACTTGGCCAAGGCCTTGATGAGCATCGGTGCGGTGCGGGGAGTGGAGGTGGGTGCAGGATTTGGAGTGGCCCGCATGCTTGGATCGGAATGTAACGATCCCATAGGGCCAGAAGGATTCGAGAAGAACGATGCAGGTGGAATTTTGGGTGGGATATCAAATGGAGCGGATATCATATTGCGATTGGCCGTGAAACCTGTTCCCTCCATTTCGATTGAGCAGAGGACAGTCGATTCCTCCATGCGGCCCGTTTCGCTGCAAATCAAGGGGCGACATGATACCTCACCGATCCCCCGGATCATCCCGGTTTGTGAGGCCGTGGTGGCCATTGTTCTGGTCGATCATCTGCTCCGGCAGAAAGCGATCGAGAGGCTATGAAAATGGGAAGAGAGGAAAGGATTAAAGACTTTCGCCAAAAGATTGATGACCTGGATAGACAGATCCTCCGTTTTTTGAACGAACGGGCAGAGATCGTATTGGAGGTGGGCAAGGCGAAATTAGAAGGCAAAATAAACTCCTATGATCCTAATCGGGAAGAGGAGATTCTTAAGCGCCTGGCCATACAAAATTCCGGCCCCTTCCCGAAGCGCGCCATTGCTCCTGTCTTTCGGGAGATCATCTCAGCCTGTCGTTCTCTGGAAAACGGCTTGAGTGTAGTCTATCTGGGGCCTCCTGCCAGCCATACGCAT
>VGSD01000193.1 GCA_016875155.1 Deltaproteobacteria bacterium
TCCCGGCCCTCCTTTTATCTCGATACGATTCTTCGCAATATCGAAAATGATCTCCTCTCCAGAGACCAAATTGTCGCCCTCCATCACTTTTGGCTCCCCGGTTAAAACCACCCTCTGGTCCTGATTATAAAAGACCGCCTTCTGACAATTGGCGACCCGAAGCCCCTGCTGGATCTTCACATTGCCTCCGGCCACAACTTTCTCAATTCCCTTTCCATCTTCAAAGACAAACGCTTCCAGAGAATCGGAGTAGATGACGATGTCCTTCTGGCGGGCCATCACATTTCCCTTGAAGACGATCAGGTTCTCTTTTGAAAAAGTCTCCACCCTATCTGATGTGATATCAATGGGCTCCCTCGTATCCCCCAATTTGACTTCCTTGAGTTCTGCCGGAGCCTCTTTTTTCGGAACCTCTTTCTCCTTCTTAGGAGGGGCAGGCAACGCTGTTAATTTCTTCTCTTTCTCTTTAACCTCTTCAACTTCTTTTCTTGGAGGGCTCTCCTCCTTCAACCTTTCTTTTCCTTTTGGCATCTCCTTGGTCTCAGGTATGGCAGGAGAGGGTGGTAATGCTGCCATCCGCTTTTCATCCTCAGGTTTTGCCTCTATCTTCAACTCTTCCTTCGGCGGAGGCAATGGGGAGGGAGCCATAGGTTGCCTCTTTTCCTCCTCGTATCGGATCAGGGGTGGAGAACTTTCCTTCGTCTTTTCAACAGGAGCCGTGGGTTGAGCGGATCTGGTTTCAGGGGGAAGGGAAGCTGGTTTCTTCTCCTCCCTCTTCATCTCGATATTTTCTTCCTTAAACGGAACCGGTTGTCTTTTCTCTTCGTCGAATTTGACCAGCGAAATCTTGTCAGATTCTCCCTCTATGGCACCCGGCTTCTGTTTGGACTCTTTGGCTTTTGCCTTGCGAATAACTGCCTTCTCCTTCTTGCCCTGATCCAGGATCGATTTGGATTCCCTGTAATGAGAACTCTTTGGATATTCGTTCACAACCCGGGTAAAGGCATCTCTTGCCTTCTCCCATTGATCGAGTTCGAGGTAGCTCTTTCCTAAAAGATAAAGAGCCTTATCCTCATCGGCTCTCTTCGGAAACTTTTCCAACCGTCCTTCAAACCGGGAAGCAGCCGCCTGGTATTTCCCCTTCTTGTAATAGAAATTTCCAATATAGAACTCATGGTCAGCCAATATATTCTTACAGGTCTCGATCTTTTCTGCGGCCTTTTCAGTAAAAATGTTTGGAGGAAAATTGGCGACTAAATATTCGAAGTTGGAGAGGGCCTTCTTTGTAGGAGTCTGGTCCCGGTCGAGGGTGCGCATCTGCTGAAAGTGAGCCATCCCGATCTGATATTGAACATAAGGAATATCCTCATGGGTGGGACGGGTCTTTTTGAACTCTTCGTAGGCGGCGATGGCTTCCACATAATCCTTCCTAAAGAAGTGGCAATCCCCGACCTTTACTTCAGCCCAGAGGGTATAGGGTGGGCTATCCGGAAAGCTAGATTTGACCTGTTCAAATATCTTCAGGGCTTCAGAATAGTCCCTTTTATTGAACCGCTCCAATCCCTGACGGTAGAGGATTTCCGGATCTCCCTTGATGGTTTTGACATCTTTCCCTTTTCCAGCGCATCCGCTCAAAAGCGATAAAAGGACGAAAAGGAGAAGGAGTATATAAGGAATTGACTGCTTTTTCATCATGCCTTCTTTTTGAAAGTGCCTACTATTATGATAGGAAGGGGGGTTGATGTCAATATATAAAAACTTGTAGCCTTCCTTTCTTCTTGAATTTCGGATAGCCATAGGATAAAAGATAGTTACTACCATTAGAAGGAGAGAAGCATGCGGATTGAAAAGGCAAAACGGATTGAACAGATTCCCCCATACCTCTTTGCGGAGATCGATAAGAAGAAAGAGGAGATGAGAAAGAAGGGGATGGATCTCATTGACCTGGGGATCGGGGACCCTGACCTTTCCACTCCTGCGCCGATCATCGAACGAATGAAAAAGGCCGCAGAAGACCCGGGGAACCATCACTATCCCTCCTATGAGGGTATGTTCCAATTCAGGCAGGCCGCATCGAACTGGTTTGAGAAAAGATTCCATATCTCTTTCGATCCCAAGACAGAGGTGCTCGCACTCATCGGTTCAAAAGAAGGCATTGCCCATATCCCTCTTGCCTTTGTCAATCCGGGAGATTATGTGCTTGTGCCAAGTCCGGGGTATCCTGTCTACCGCGTCTCAACCCTCTTTGCAGGAGGAACTCCCTACTTCATGCCCCTTCTCAAGGAGAATGGCTTTCTTCCAAGACTTTCAGACATTCCAAAGGACGTGGCAGAGAAGTCCAAACTTCTCTTCATCAACTATCCAAACAACCCGACCGCAGCAATTGCTGAAAGACCTTTCTTCGAAGAGGTAATTGCCTTTGCCCGGCGTTACGGGATCATCGTCTGCCATGATGCGGCTTACTCGGAACTGGCTTTCGATGGCTACCGGCCTCTCAGCTTCTTTGAAATCGAAGGGGCAAAAGAAGTGGGCATCGAATTTCACAGCCTCTCCAAGACTTTCAACATGACTGGTTGGAGAGTTGGCTTTGCCGTGGGCAATCCCGAAATTGTCTCTGGATTGGGAAGGGTTAAGACCAATATTGATTCAGGCGTCTTTCAGGCGATTCAGGAAGCGGGCATCGAAGCCCTTAACCGCTATGATACACCCATCCCCAACCTCATCCGCATCTATGAAGGGCGGAGGGATGTGATGGTAAAAGGGCTTCGAGAGCTTGGACTTGAAGTGGATTTACCAAAGGCTACCTTCTATCTCTGGATCCGGGTCCCGCGAGGATACACCTCTGCTCAATTTGCCACGCTCCTGATTGAAAACGCAGGAATTGTTGCCACCCCGGGAAATGGTTTCGGAGATGCAGGAGAGGGCTATATTCGCATGACCCTCACTGTGGATGAGTCGAAGCTTCAAGAGGCTATCAACCGACTCAAGAAGATCAATTTTTAAAAACCTCTTCCTTTAAAAAACTTTAAATGGACTCCGGTAGTCTTCTTCTACCATTATCATTTTTCTTCCATATTTCAATGGAAAAGTAGGGAGGCTGAAATGCAAGGGCTCTTTGGAGAGATATTTTTTATTGCCATCCTCATCCTCTTAAACGGTTATCTCGCTGGAACAGAGATTGCTGTGGTGACGGCCAGAAAAAGCCATATTCAGCAATTGGCCGAAAAGGGTAGGAGAAATGCAAAAATCTTTCTCAAACTAAAGGAAGAACCGGACCGGTTTCTTGCCACCATTCAAATTGGTATTACCGGCGTCAGTGTTCTTGCTTCTGCGGTTGGAGGCGCAGCCGCCATCGAGGTGATCAAACCGGCCCTTCAGATGGTTCCGATCAAACTCATCTCGGTTGCCGCTGAACCTATTTCCATAGGGATCGTGGTCATCCTGATCACTTATTTCTCTGTGATCTTCGGAGAACTGGTGCCAAAATCCATCGCCCTGATGCATCCCGAAACCATCGGGCTCTGGACGGCAAGAACCATCGATGTTTTCTCAAAGGTCACCGCTTTCTTTGTCAAATTCCTCACCTTCAGCACCTCCCTCGTGCTCAGTCCTTTCGGGAGAAAGCCCTTTAGCGAAAGGGCCTATATCACTGAAGAAGAGGTAAAGCTCTTGATCAAAGAAGGCGGGAAACACGGCGTTTTTGAGCCCACAGAAGAAAAGATCCTTCAAAGCGTATTTGAATTTACGGACATGTCCGTCAAAGAGGTCATGGTTCCGGATACTCAGGTCGTGGCCCTCCAGATAGATAAATCACCCCAGGAGATCAGGACGATCATAGAAGAGGAGCAGTTTTCTCGCTATCCCGTCTATGGAAAAGACATCCATGACATTCGAGGTATCCTTCATTCAAAGGATTTCCTCACCGCGTTTACCAAAACAGGGCAGGTTGATATTCGTAAGATCATTAAGTCCCCGTACTTCATTCCTGAAACGATGAACATCAGTCTCCTCCTGAAAGAGATGCAAAGGAGGAGAATCCATATGGCCATCGTGGTAGATGAATATGGTGGCGTTTCGGGTTTGGTGACCATTGAGGATTTAATCGAAGAGATCGTCGGAGAAATCAGGGATGAACATGATACGGAAACTCCTGTGACTCAGTTAAAAGACGGAACCTTCCTAATCGACCCATCGATCAGCCTCAAGGACTTAAAAGAGGACTATCATATTCCCCTGCCGGAATCATCGGAATACGAAACCCTGGCGGGATTCCTGATGGCCACCCTGCAAAAGATTCCCGAAAGCGGCGATGTGGTAGAAGTGGAGCGAAAAAGGATTCACATCGTCGAGATGGTCGGACGCAGAATTTCAAAGGTGAAACTCGAAAAACTCCCCGAACCTGTTCAGGAAGAGGTGTAGCGCATAATGTCAGTTGCAACGCAAGGGGAATTAAGGGTGACGATAACAAGAAAGCCACGGTCCCAAAAGCGTTATCTGCATTGCTGCTTTCTCGGCCCCCTCACATCAAACGATTTTAAGCAACCCCTCTTGGGTTTTACCTTTTGGAGTTGCTTTTCTTAAAGAGGTCTCCCCCCCTGGGAAAAGGGAAAAAATATTTTCACCGGTAGAGGGGGGGAGGATATTGGGCCGGAACGGCAAGCGAAGGTCTAAAGACCGGAAGCTTCCAAAGTTTTCCAGTGATACCTTTTTATCGTGATGATGGTCTTTGGGTACTAATGGCTATTACTCCCGGAAACCACGCTTGACGGTTGCTTCTTTAACCAGCAAGTTTTTCCCCATGAATTCTGTCCGGTTCAGCATGGAGACGGCTCTCCGGGCTTCCCATTGAGTAGACATCTCAACGAAGGCAATGCCTCTGGGTTTGCCGGTTTGCCTGTCCGCTACAATCTTGACAGATACGACATCCCCAGCTCTGGAAAACAGGGTTTTGAGCTCCGGTTCGCTGGCCTGGAAAGGGAGGTTGGCCACATAAACCTTTTTATTCATATCATCGCTCCTCAGAAACCTCTATTTCCTGAAGCACTCCATACACAGCAGTTTTTTGTCAGTCGGCGGGGGAACGGGGAGAACAACCTCCTTTCCGCAGCCCGAACATATAACTTTGTAAGATTTTCGATGCCTCAGATGGTTTGATCTTGAAGCATGAGACCTTCCTTGTCTTCTACGCTGTAACATGTTTTAACCTCTTTTCGGAGAAAACAAGATTAATAACGTTTTCCTCGACCGCTATAATCCATCCGCCCTCTCCCGGTTTTTCCTTGGTCCGCACGGGGACGAGCCTCATTCACGCTGATCTGTTTGCCCAGAAGGTCTTTTCCATTAAGGCTTTTAATGGCTGTTTGAGCCTGAGACGGTGCAGGCATTTCTACAAAACCGAATCCCCGCGACTGGCCAGTGTACTTGTCTTTGATCACTTTCGCTGACGTTACCTCGCCGAAGGATTCGAAAGCTTCCCGAATCGTCGCATCGGTTGCTTCATAGGATAAATTCCCCACATAAATATTCATCTTCGTTCTCCTTTCTTGAGTTTACCCTGTTGGTCCCACATTTTTCGCAGCGAGAATGACGGGGTAGTTATTCCTAATTAAACAAATATCGGCAGTTATGCCGATAAAAAAAGCCCGCAAAGAAGTCGTTTAGAGTTCTTGCGGGCATAGACAATAAGCCGATAAGGCTCTTTTCAACTTATTTTGTTAACTCTTTATAGGCTAATTTATCCTTAAAAGCAAGAAAATTGTTTGGAGGATACAAAATTCCATTTAGAATAGGCTCGTTTTAGTGATCATTTATCACTGATTATTCAGGCACACTCTTCCCTGCCACCTACGACGATTTCTGGAATCCGCAGGGTGGGTTGGGCATCGGCCACCGGAACACCCTGGCCATCCTTTCCGCAGGTTCCGATCCCAAAACCTAAATCATCGCCCACCAT
>VGSD01000194.1 GCA_016875155.1 Deltaproteobacteria bacterium
CAGAATAACCGATCAGCGAGCGGAGCCGGTGAAGTGTCGTCTGGAAAGATTGATATGCCAGATCGCCGGTCGCCTCGGGCCAGAGAATGTCAGCGATATCCTCTGTTCTGATCCCCTTGTCTTTCATGATTATTAATAGTTTCAGGATTGAGAGAGGTTTTTCCTGTGCTTTTCTCGAATATGAAATCGGTTTTCCATCCTTAAAGACTAAAAACTGTCCAAGAGTATAGATCTTCAAAGGCCAGGGCCAGTGCTCCAGTTGTGATGATTCTTCATCCGGAATCAGGTTTTGCTTCCGGATCATTTCCTGAACATACTCCACCTCAATGCCTGCCTCAAGCGCTCTGGCACATAGCTTTGCCATAATAGAGGGATCGTAGAGATTGACACCCCAAAATCCCATACCTTTCCCAAGAGCAAAGGCCATTTTGAGATGATGTAGTCCCGAAGCTTCTTCCCCTCGATCAAAGGCAAAAAAGCCTTGAATCAGGAGTGAATTGAATTCGAGTAATTTGCTTTTAGTCTCGTAGGAGAGAAGAGAACCCATTTGAAGTTGATCCAAGGCTTCGTCATTTCTGCCAAGCCTGTGCATGGCCAGGGCGCTCATTAAATGGGTTATTGCCGAGATGACATTGTGACCCATCTGCTTACAATACTTTAGAGCCAGATTTATATGGAAAGTGAGTTCAGTGAAATCTCCACATGCCAGCGCATAACGGGCGCTAGCATGGTGATAGATGGATCTATTTCGAACATCTAAAAAATCATCTGATGCCGGTATGCGGCTCAAAGTGGAGGCCAGTCTATCCAGTAACTGCCGGGCGGTCTCAAAATCGTTTATATTCAGTGAACTCATAATGGCATACCACATAAGAGTCTGGTCCACGAGATGGATACCGTTCGACCGGGACAACTCCATGCCTTCGGATATAGCCTCCATACATTTCTCGTGGGATCCTGTAACCAGGTAATATAAAGAATGTGCCGTTTTTCCCATGATTTTGAGGAAAGGTGGGGCATCTCTGGATCTTGTCAATTGGGATAATAGATCAAGGGCAAGGGCCGCCCTCTCAAACTCCCCCATATTTACTCCTTTAACAAGAAGATAGAACAAAACCCACATTCTGACAGTGATCATCTGAGTGGCCTCAGTAAGTAAGAGTGCCCGATCTGCCCACTTGTGAAATTCGTGATGTGGCAACTGTCTGAGCGCCAGTGCTGAAACCATGCTCGAGGCCACCCTTGCTTCGATCTCCTGAGAAGGAAATTCTTTGATTTCGTTCATCAGGTTTTCGAGAAGATGAATCCAATGGTCCAGCCGGTAAAGATCATTATGACTGAAGACGATCCCATCGACGATTCCTGACCAGGAAAGTAAAGTTCCCTCCATGTTTCCTGTTTCGTAAAAAAACTTGAAGGCCTTTTCATAACATTTCTGGCTCTGAGATGGATCGAAGAAGAACCGGCAAGAACCCAGCCAGAAAAGAAGCCACGGGTTAGTCTCAACCAAATCCTCCGGAAGGGAAGACAGCCATTTTTCAAGAAGTTGATATCTTCCCTGACCCAGGAGAGAAGGTCCATGCTTCATGATGAGTCGAGTCAGTCCTTCCCAGTTCTTTTGATCCATATAAATTTGGGCCGCCTCTTCCATGAGGTCGGATCCCTCGAGGAGCAGTCCAGCCCTCCGGTTTAGATCCGATATCGCATCAGGACCCAATCGCTCTTTAGCCTGTGAAAGAAGAAAATTCCTGAAAAGGGGATGGTATTGATAGACCGGCACTCCGGAAAAATGTCTCTCGATAAAATAATTGTTCCTCATCAGGCCGGAAAGAATGGCCTCCCCATTATTGATTCCAGTAAGTTCCTCTGACATCGCAACGGTCATCCTGGGCAGAAAGGAGGTCTTCATGAGGAACGCCTGTGTTTCCTCTTTTGTTTTGGAAAAGATGACGCTCCCAAAATAGTCCACAATCTCCTCGGGCATCATCTTTTCAAAGGATTCAAACCGGATCCCACTTCTCACGGCATCAGAAATCAGGACAAGACCCGCTGCCCATCCATCCGTCATTTTATAGATCCGTTTAACCGTCTCTTTTGACCCCATCCTGGGAACCCGTGAGGAAACGATATGCTTAGACTCCTCCAGTGTGAAACGAAGTTCACTCCATCCCAGAAATTCCATCCGGTCATGGGCATGAAGTTGAGAAAAGACCGAATGAGGATCGCTCCGGCTGATCAGGATGATGTTGATCCCTTTGGGAAGGACCGAGAGGCCAAGGAGGATCACTTCATGCAAAGAAGAGTCTGAAGCCACACGGTGATAGTTGTCAAAGACAAGGAGAAAAGGGCTCTTTAATCTTCCATAAAGATTCTCAAAAAATCTCTGCGTGAATGTGGGAATTCCCAAGAGATATTCGGAAGTTAACAGGGGCAACGGTTTTCGGATGCGAGGAGCTGCCTTTTTTGCGGCCATGCCCATATAACTGAAAAAGGTTGCGATATCCGAATCCCCTTCGTCCAATTGGTACCAGAGACAGGGATGTCTTTGGTTTTCGAGATAGCTCGAAACGAGAGAGGTTTTACCCGAGCCGGCTGGCCCGGACAACCAGAGGATGGGGCGATGATCGAAAGTCTGGTCTAATATTCGGAAAAGTCTCTTCCGGGGCAGGATGCCTTCTGCATGGGGCCGGGTAATCTTCGCTAAGGGGGTGGTTTCTCTTCTCATTCGAACATGTACAGGGCCGGGGGTCACATCTTCAAATGTCAATAATTCTTTAAAGATCAGCTCACTGGGAAGGGTTTTTCTTGCTTTTGAACAATTTTTTCAAGGACAGCTATTACCGAAGGCAGATCATCAGTAATTGTATCCCAAACTCTGTCAAGGTCGATATCAAAATAGACGTGAATAAGACGGTTTCTCATTCCAATGACGTCCAACCAAGGTACCTCTGGAGAGCCCTCCCTGGATTCTTTAGTTACCTTTGAGGCTGCTTCTCCCATAATTTCTATAGATTTAACAAGAGAAAGTACCAGCATCCGGTTCGTGTCCAAATCACTTCGCTTTCTGCCCTTGACAAAAGATATTGCTTCTCTGGCAGCGTCCAGCATATGATGGATGCGTATCAGGTCATCCTTTCGCATATTGAACCTCTGCCGAATCAACTACTTCTTGCCTGAAATAGCGACTCAGTTCTGCCGGGGTTCTTAAATCTACCTTATGGTTTAAAATTTCTGAAAGTTCCCTTTCCATACTTGATAGCTTCAGGAATCCCACTTTCTGCCCAGGTTCAAATTCAACAAGTATGTCCAGATCACTGTCAGAGCCAAAGTCTTTCCTGAGAAAAGAACCAAAGAAAGACAACTTTTGGATACGGTGGTTCTTGCAAAACTCGTCTATCTTCTTCTTAGGAACCTCAAATTGCGCTCTTTTTACCATTGCTTAACCTCTCTGGCACAATAATTCTGACATTCTAATTATTAACAAAAACATACTTAAATACAAGGATATTTTTAGAAATGGTCACTTCTTTTCTTCTTTACCCTGGCATTCCTTGATCATTCAGAATGGAAGGTCATGGTATCAGACCTTGAATTTATTTGATGGGGGTTGAGAGCATCTCCATGGGTGATGGGGGTTGTTCAGCCGCTCTGAAAAAGATGGTCGCAAGGACTACATCTGACACGGCTCCGATAATAACCCCCACCGGAGCTAAAAAGACGGTGATCAAGCAAATGCCACTTGCGATGGTCGTGTAGCAGAATGGTTTTAGAAGCCCGTAGAGATTGCCGGGGAACTGCAGAAGCCTTATTCCAAACATCATTGCGAGGATACCGAAAATAATCAACGAAACGATCGATAAAATATTCATGAGCGATTCGAAGCCTTGACTTCCCAGAGCTAAAAGGCTGAAAACTGCCAGAACCAGGTTTCCCCAGATCAGCAAAGAAATATAGATATCCACCTGATGGAATTTAAACCGGTAGTTCAACAATTTCCTCAGGGCTATGATAACATATAAAAATAATCCCAGACTGACCAAGGTCAAGATGGCTTGAGAGAGCTTTGCTCCTGTGCCGCCCATCTCATCCAAGAGCCACGACATCACAATCGATGGAATTGCAAAAACGGCACTTGTCATAGAAAGCCAACCGGCAAGTGTCAGTTGCCCTTTAGTCATCGTCATCGGTCCCTCTTTTTTATTTGGTTTAACCGTTTATAATAACGATACAGGTGCATGAGGGCGCGTGCAGCCCTCTTCACCGAAGGGTAGGCGGGAATGCCTCCTTTGCCGAATTCCTGCCGCAAGCTCGCACCCTGTGCTGCCAGGTCAGGATCGCCGCCCTCAGAGTCCACCACAAAGACAATAGGCTTCTGATAGTTTCTCTTCTTTACCTGTTCGATGATTGCTGGGATAGCATTAGGCTGGCTGTACATGTGGAAAGCCTTTCTTGCAATCATCCGACTCACAATAATCATTCCCATAGCCGGCTCGGCGCAAGCAAGATCCAATATAGTTCCGAGGTAATCAGGATCCATAAAAGTCTGCCAGTCATCCAGGGGATTCCCCGCAATAGAGCCTGCAATGGGCACGGTCTCGCGAAGTTTTTTCATTGTGGCAGATGAAGGGGATGGGACATCAAGGCCCTCGTGGATGCATGTGTCGCTGTTCACCACGCTGGAGCCCCCGCCGCCGCCGATCAAAAAGACTCCTGGGTTGCTTGGTGGGGACAAAAGTGCGAATGCAAGAACTGCATCCATCCACTCATCAAGCGAATTGACCTGGATCACGCCTGCCTGCCGAAAAGCAGCCTCCCATATTACCTGCTCACCCGCCAATCCGCCGGTATGAGAGCTTGCTGTGCGCGCTCCCACCTCGGTCTTCCCACCTTTCCAGATAATGATGGGCTTGCTCTTGCCTATCTCTTGAGTCAGGTCAAAGAACCTTCTTCCGTCCCTCATATTCTCAATGTAGAGAGCAATAACCCGTATACCTTCATCCTGACCCATGAACTCGAGGAAGTCGAGAGTATCGAGAACGGTTCCATTGCCAACGCTTACTGCTTTGTCGGTTCCGATGCCGAGGAAATAGGCATATTCAGTCAGGCGCTGCGTAATGGACCCGCTCTGCGAAATGACACCCAAAGGACCAGGTGCACCGGGTATGGCTCCCCACGAAGTAAGGCCTGAAGCAGGGCAGTATGGGCCCATGCAGTTCGGTCCGATGATGAGAAGTCCTTTCTCCCTTGCGATCAAACCAATCTGTTCCTCAAGTTGCCTTCCTTGTTCTGTTCCGATTTCACTGAACCCGGAGGTGAGGATATGAATATAGTGTAGGCCGATCCGGCCGCATTCTTCCAAAACAGCTGGCACATGTGCTGCAGGGACGCAAACTATTGCAAGATCGGGCACCAGAGGTAGGGAAGAGAGATTTGGATAGACTGGAAGCCCTCTAATTTCGGTTGCCTTGGGGTTGATGCAATAGAGCGTACCAGGGAAGTTGCTCTCCTGGAATTTCTGTAAAAAACTCAAGCCTCCAAAGCTTGACTCCGATCGCGTCACGCCGACAATGGCGATATGGTTCGGGTTAAAAAAAGGAACCAAATCATTTCTCATGGGTGCAATAACCTATTCTTTCTGGAAGGGGTAAGGAGGGACGTAGTTGAATTCTCCAACTTATTTTTCTATCTGGAAAATTGATATACCCAGTGAATTTTCCTAATTAGCAATTAGGTTAACCCCCGGCTCTGCCAGGGGATTTGCAGCGTTTGACATTTTTAAGAATATGCATTTCTCTTATAAAATCCCTCCCCACCTCCCTTTTCCAAAGAGGGGTTCACGAAATTCTAACTTGTTGATATTATTTAGGTAATTTGATACATGAAACAACCATTTCCCAACCAAAGAAAAACTCATTTGTTTCAAAT
>VGSD01000195.1 GCA_016875155.1 Deltaproteobacteria bacterium
TTAATATTCACTTGACAAGGAATTTGGGGTGTGTTAATAAAATAAAAAATTAAAAGGACAGAGATGGATCAGCTTCGCCGTATTAATTATTGCAGTGGGTTTTATTTTTATGGATATTTTTATGCCGGGATCTGCCCACTGCCTTATGCTGATCATTAACAATTAAAAATTAATTAAGGCCGTGGGTAGATCAAATTCTACCCACGGCTTTTTTATTTAAGCCGGGGGAAAATTCTTCTCACGGCTTTTTTTATTTTTAACAGAGGAGACAAAGATCATGATTGGCAAACAGATTCGAATCGATCGGATCATGGACAGGGATTCGGGGAAGACGGTGATCATCCCTATGGATCATGGGGTAACGATGGGGCCGATGCCCGGGTTGATCGACACGCGAGAGACAGTCGACGCTGTCGTTAGGGGTGGGGCAAATGCCGTTGTGATTCACAAAGGATTGGTTGAGGGAACCTACGGAAGGAACGGAAGGCAAGCAGGGTTGGTCATTCATCTTTCTGCCAGCACGCGAATAGCTCCCGATCCAAATTCTAAGAATCTGGTATGCACTGTGGAGGAAGCCGTCAAGCTGGGAGCAGATGGGGTGTCTGTGCACGTCAATCTTGGGGCCGAGGATGAGGGCATGATGGTGAGAGACCTGGGATCCATCGCAAGGGAAACCATGGAGTGGGGGATGCCGCTGTTAGCGATGATGTATACGAGGGGAGCCAAAGTAGAGAGAGAATATGATGTGAAGATGGTAAAGCATGCTGCCCGTGTAGGAGCGGAATTGGGAGCAGATATCGTCAAAGTTCCATATACCGGTTCTCCGGAGAGCTTCAGAGAGGTAGTGAAGGGCTGTTTTGTCCCGGTTGTGATTGCCGGGGGGGAGAAGATGGAAACCGACAGGGATATTCTCGACATGGTTAAAGGAGCTATGCTTGCTGGAGGATCTGGCGTTTCTATCGGAAGGAACGTCTTTCAGCACAGAACTCCCTGGGGAATGGTTCGGGCCATCTCAAAGATCGTTCATCATGGCATGACGGTCGAGGAAGCACTGACGGATTTGGAGGAGATAAGATGAAGAAAGTTTGGGTGAAGATCATTCCTTGGAGAACGGAGTTAGCCCAGGCGGCTATGGAAAACGGGGCCGATGCCCTCTGGGTTGAGCCTGGGAAATCGATCGAGGTGAAGAAAATGGGCCTCATCCAGACCGTGGCTGAAGATGGAGACCTGAAGTTGGGTCAGGATGTGGTTGAAAGAGAGATCCATGGAAAGAAAGAAGAGGAGGAGATCATCGCTCTGAGCCTTTCAAAGAAAGTAGTGGTGAGCAATGGAGGCTGGAAGATCATCCCTCTGGAAAATTTATTGAGCAGGGCGAACAACATATTCGTGGAAATTGATCACCTTCAGGAAGGGGAAACCGCCATTGGCATTCTTGAGAAAGGGGTAGATGGAGTTGTCATCAACAATTCCGACCCAAAGGCGGTAAAGGAAATCACCCAATCTCTGAAACGAAAGGCCCCCCAATTCGAGCTCCTCACGGCTAAGGTGAAACGGGCGGAACCTCTTGGGCTGGGGGACAGGGTCTGTGTGGACACCTGTTCCTCAATGAACATTGGCGAGGGAATGCTGGTGGGAAACAGCAGCCAGGCGCTCTTCCTCATCCATTCCGAGTGCGTTGAAAACCCTTTTGTGAACCTCAGGCCCTTCCGGGTCAATGCAGGGCCTCTTCATTCCTATATTCTTTCAACAGATGGACAGACGAAATATCTATCGGAGATCCGTTCCGGCGATCGGGTTCTTATTGTAAATTTCGAAGGAAAGAGTTTTCCTGCGGTTGTGGGGAGGGCCAAGATTGAGAGGCGTCCTTTAGTTCTGGTAGAGGCTGAGGAGAGTGGCCAGGCCATCTCAGTCATCCTGCAGAATGCGGAAACGATCAGGCTCACACAACCCCGTGGTAAAGCAATATCACTGGTGGATCTGAAGTCGGGAAGCGAGGTTCTGGTCTATCGTGAAAAGAGAGGGAGACATTTTGGGGTTCAGATTGAGGAGACAATTCTTGAAAGGTGAGAAGATGGGAAAGATCTGCGTCCCGATTGCGGAAAGAACTCTCCACGGAGCTTCGAGGGCGATTGAAGAAGCCAGAGAAATGGCGGACCTGATTGAATTAAGGGTGGATTATTTGAAGAAACCGGTGCTGAAGCATCTTCTAAAAAAAGGAGGTCCCCCTTTTATTATCACAAACCGCAGAAGGGTGGAAGGAGGGAAGCATCGCGGCACTGAGGAAGAACGACTCGGGGTACTTAAAGAGGCTATCGACCTTGAAGCCGAATATGTGGACATAGAAGTGAGAAGCGACAGGTCAGCGATCCTAAATTTATTGGCCGGCAGAAAAGAGACAAAAATTATTCTCTCCTTTCACGATTTTGAGCGAACCCCCTCTCGAAAGTCTCTGAAAAGCACTTTTGACCAGATGGCCCAACTGGAAGCTGATCTAATCAAAATCGTGACTCTTGCCCGTTCCTGGGAAGATAATTTTAGTATCCTCTCTCTCCTCTCTTATGCAAAAGAGAAAAAAAAGGAGATCATCGCTTTCTGCATGGGAGAGAAAGGGAAGATGAGCCGGATCTTTTCTCCACTGATGGGCGGGGCCTGGACGTACGCTTCGTTGACGTCTGAAGGAGCTTCCGCCCCCGGACAATTGCCAGTCGAAGAGATCAGGGAGATCTATAAGAGGTTGAGATGATCGATGCCAAGACCCAACTCTATGGCCTCATCGGGAATCCAGTGCGCCATAGCCTGAGCCCAATCATCCATAACAGCGCTTTCCGGGAGATGGGGCTCAATGCAATCTATTTAGCATTCGAGGTGAAGAATCTCAGGGCGGCTCTGGAGGGAATCAAGGGATCTGGAATCAGGGGGGTGAGCGTCACCATCCCCTTTAAAAGAGAGGCCATCCCCTTTCTGGATGAGATCGAGGCCGTGGCAGAGAGGATCCGGGCCATCAATACCATTGCGAACCAGAGCGGGAAGCTGGTTGGCTATAATACCGATTGGTCCGGAGCCTTAATGGCGCTAGAAGGAAGGATCGACTTGAAAGATAGAAGGGTGCTTCTCATTGGAGCCGGAGGGGCAGCGCGAGCTATCGGTTTTGGGTTGAAGGAGAAAGGGGCTGAAATTTTCATTTCAAACCGATCGCCTGAAAGGGGCAAACAGTTGGCTCAGGAGTTAAGAGGAGACTTCCGACCCTCCATCCATGGGCTGGGAGTGGATGTTATCATCAATGCCACCTCCATAGGGATGCATCCTCAACCCGAAGCGACTCCCTTTTCAGAGGAATTGCTGAAGGAGGGGATGCTTGTCATGGATATTGTCTATCAGCCCCTCGAGACAAGGCTCTTAAGAGCAGCAAACAAGAGGGGCTGCCTTACGATCAATGGCCTGGAGATGCTTCTCTATCAAGCTATTTTGCAGATTGAGATATGGACAGGGAGGAGGCCCGATGCCCTGAGCATCAGAGAATACCTTCGGCGGGCGGTGTCCCCCGTGGGGGAGAAAAATGATTGAGATAAAACCTCTTCATCATTGTGACGCCCAAGTTTCAATCCCCGGATCGAAGAGCCATACCCATCGGGCCATCATTATCTCCTCCCTGGCTGGCGGGGAGTCTCTCCTCCTAAGTCCTCTTCAATGTGAGGATACAGAGCATACCATTGAATCACTCCGGAGGTTTGGAGTATCGATCTTCTGGGAAGGAGATACGGTTCGGGTTCTGGGAAGCGGAGGAAGGTTCGATGGAGGGAATAGAGAGGTCTATGTGGGAAACTCCGGCACGTCGATGAGATTTTTAACAGCCCTTTCCGCTTTGAGAAAAGGACGCACCCTTCTGAACGGAAATGAGAGGATGAGACAGCGACCTATTGGGGAATTACTGAGAGGATTGGAGACCTTAGGGGTCAAGGCCTATTCCAGAGGAGAAGACGGCTATCCTCCAGTGGTTGTCGAATCCACTGGCTTGGAAGGAGGTTACTTAAAGGTCAGCGGAGAGGAGAGCAGTCAATACCTATCAGGCCTTTTGATCATTTCTCCCTATGCAAGCAAAGATGTTCGACTGGAAGTGGTGGGGAACTTGGTCTCCCGGTCCTATATCGATATCACTCTCAGTGTGATGGCCGCCTTCGGGGTGGATGTGGAGCGAGAAGGAGATCGCTCTTTCTTCGTGAAGGCAGGGCAACAGTATCGACCACAGATGTATCGAATCGAAGGAGATGCCTCCAGTGCCTCCTATTTCTTTTTGGCCGCTGCTCTCACAGGAGGAAAGGTTAGAGTTGAAAATTTCAATCCGGATTCCATCCAGGGGGATACGGCCTTCCTCGATATCTTAACGAGGATGGGATGCGAGGTCCTGAGGGGAGAAAGGTGGGCCGAGGTCAGAGGAAAAGATCTTTACGGAATCGAGATGGATATGGGAGGAATACCGGATCTGGTTCCAACCGTTGCGATCGCAGCGGCTTTTGCTCATGGAAAAACCGTCCTCAGGAACATCAATCATCTCCGCTTCAAGGAGTCCGATCGCATTAAGACTCCTGCCATCGAGTTAGGAAAGATGGGCATTCGGACGGAGGAGAGAGAGGATTCTTTGAAGATCGAAGGTGGGAGGCCTCACGGGGCGGAGATTGAGACTTACCATGATCACCGGTTGGCCATGAGTTTTGCAATCGCCGGGCTGGTTGTTCCCGGGGTAAAGATCAAAGGAGAAGAGTGCGTTAATAAATCTTTTCCGGATTTTTGGAAAATGTTTGGAAGGCTTTACCCATGAACCTCGTCTTGATCGGATGTCGGGCTGCGGGTAAAACCACTGTGGGCAGAAGATTATCCGCCTCCTTGCGGAAGGCTTTTGTGGATACCGATGATCTGATCGAAGAACGACAGGGCATTCCTATCGGAGATATTGTAAAGATCCATGGATGGGACTACTTCAGGACTATCGAGAGAAAAATCATTTCAGAAATTTCAAACGAAGACGATCTGATCATTGCTGCTGGTGGAGGTGCAGTCCTCGATCCTGAGAACGTCCAGGCCTTAAAAAGAAATGGGGTCATCATCTGGCTCAAGGCCGATACTCAGACTCTTCTTCAGCGAATGGCCAATGACCCTCGCACGATTACAGGAAGACCCAGTTTGACAGGGAAGGGGACCCTCAAAGAGTTCGAGGAGGTGCTGATCCAACGGGAGCCGCTTTATGAGATGGCTTCGGATGTCCAGGTCAATACCTCGCAGTTGGATATGGATGGAGTGGTCAGTGAGATTCTATCCGTCTTTACCCCGTTAGAAAGCCCCACTGATTGCCCCGTGCGAAGCTCAGCTTTTATCGGGGCTTGCAGCGGGGATGAGTTTTGAGCCAATCCCGTTGGAGTGCCTAAAGCACTCTAACGGGGTTTATAGAAGGGTGGTGAGAACTTAAATTGGGAGGAAATTCATTTGGAAATCTTTTCAGGATTACCACCTGGGGAGAGTCCCATGGAGAGGCTGTCGGGGTGGTGATCGATGGCTGTCCGCCTGGAATGGAACTCTCTGAAGAAGAGATTCAGAAAGAGATGGGGAGAAGACGACCAGGCCAGGGGACTGGAACAAGCCCCAGAAGAGAGAGAGATAAGATTGAAATCCTCTCCGGTCTCTTCGAAGGAAAGACGACAGGAACCCCCGTCTCCCTACTGGTGAGAAATGAGGATGTGGATTCCAGCCCTTACGAGGAATGGAAAGAGGTCTTCAGGCCCGGGCATGCTGACTTCACCTATCAGGCCAAATACGGGATCCGGGATTACCGGGGAGGAGGCAGGGCTTCGGCAAGAGAGACCGTAGGAAGAGTGGCGGCTGGAGCGATTGCAAAGAAA
>VGSD01000196.1 GCA_016875155.1 Deltaproteobacteria bacterium
GCAATTTTTTCCCGGTTCCATCCAGACAATCAAAAATCTGCGAAGAATTTATTAAGGATCTTGAAGCCCGCTCCGGGGGTCAGCTGAAAATCCGTTATTTCCCCGCGGGCACCCTTCTCGGCCCTACTAAGATCTATGACGGAGTGGTTGAGGGAATTGCAGACATTGGTTTTTCAAATATCGGTTATACCTTCGGCCGTTTTCGAATGACGGAAGCACTCGACCTGCCGCTTGGATTTCCGAATGCCTGGGTGGCAAACCGCGTCGCCAACGATTTCTTTCGACAGTTCAAACCAAAGGAGTGGGATAAGATCCATATGCTTTCAATGCATACGAGCCCTGTCAATGTGGTTCTTTCGGCAACCAAACCGGTCAACAAGATGGAGGATCTTAGGGGGATGACGCTGAGAGGATTGGGGCTGATTGCAGAGGTCGTCGCCGCACTGGGCGGAACGCCCCGATCCATCCCCATGCCGGAATCCTATGAAGCGGTTCAAAAGAAGGTGATTGACGGGCTGATGATTCCCATGGAGACCCTTCGGGCTTTCCGATTGGCAGAGGTCACGAAGTATGTCACCGAATGCTGGCAGATCGGTCAGGTCTACACCTTCTATCTGGTTATGAATAAGGACGCATGGAATAAGATGCCGCCGGCACTACAGAAAGTCTTTAATGAATATCCTTTCGAAGAAAAATTAGCCCTGATGTGGAATGAGATAGACATCGATGGAAAACAGCTCGGTATCGAAAAGGGGTTGAAGTTCATTGAACTCCCGAATGATGAGATCAAGAAATGGAAAAATGCGGTTGAACCGGTTCTGGATAAGTATGTCAAATCAATGGTTTCGGCAGGGTTTCAGGAAAAAGAGACAAGGGAATTGATCAATTTTGCCCGGATGAAGACAGAATTCTGGGAAAAGAAACAGAAGGAATTAGGGATTAAATCGTCCACCGGTCCAGCAGAGGTTCGTATCAAGTAGTTATGCTTACAACCGTTCTCCTCCTGACAGAGACTGTGCCGTAATTAGCCGTTCGCCCTTCGAGAACCTCAGGGCGAACGGTTTTTTCCGAACGTCCTGAGCGAAGTCGAAGGAAGGGCTCAGGTCGTTTCGACTCGCAACCGAGACGAACGGCTAAGTGATTGATTTTTTATAACTCGTATTCCGTTCGTGGTGAGGCTCTCGAACCATGAACGGAATTACGACACAGTCTCTACTGGGGGAGAACGGTTGTTGAGAGGAGAAAACAGGGATGAAGTTTGGAGAATGGTTAAACCAGGTGGATAAGTTTAACAGGGTGTTTAGCCGCAACCTTGAATGGGTTGGGGTCATTGGGATCCTCCTGATGTTTCTGGCCAATTTTATCGATGTCGTCGGAGCAAAACTTTTTCTTTGGCCTGTTCCGGGGGCCACGGAGGTGATCAGTTTTGCTCAAGTGTTGGCCATCGCCCCTGCCGTTGCCTTTACGCTTCTTCTTGGTCGGCATATACGGGTGGAGTTTATCATCATGAGGCTTCCCATCCGTATCAGGGAATCGATCTGTGGCTTCAGCTCTCTTTTGAGTCTGATCACTTTCGTTTTGATTCTCTGGCAAAGTTTCATCTATGGTCAATCCCTCCAAAGGGCAGGAGAAATCGGTTCCACATCGCACATCCCCTTTTATCCCTTTGCCTATATCATCGCTTTCTGTTGCATTCCGGTCTGCCTGGCCTTCCTGGTGGAAATCCTAAAATCCTTTTCCGAGGTGGTAAAACATGGATCCCGTTAATGTAGGTGTTATTGGCATTATCCTGCTCGTCCTGCTCTTCCTCCTCCGAATGCCGGTTGCCTTTGCGATGGCTTTTGTTGGATTTCTCGGATTTTCCTATCTGGGCACTTTTAAGGCAGGATATAAACTTTTGGCACGGGACATCTTCGAACAGTTCTCCAATTTCCCTTTGAGCGCGATTCCCATGTTTATCCTCATGGGCTCCTTCGCCTTTGCATCAGGAATCGGCAAAAGGCTCTATGATGCTGCCTATACAGTGTTAGGGGAACTTCGGGGAGGATTGACCATGGCCACGGTCGTGGCATGCGGCCTTTTTGCCGCCATTTGCGGGTCTACCTCTGCGACAGCCGCCACCATCGGAAAGATCGCATTGCCGGAGATGAAACGGTATAAATATGATGACACCCTGGCTACAGGCACTCTTGCCAGCGCTGGAACACTTGGCATTCTCATTCCTCCGAGCACGATCTTCCTTGTTTACGGGATTATGACCGAGCAGTCCATTGGAAAGCTTTTTGTGGCAGGCATCGTCCCGGGCATCATCCTCACTTTTCTTTTCGTCATCACCGTGGGCCTGATCTGCTGGTTCAATCCAACCGCTGGTCCGGCAGGTGCTCAAACCACCTTTAAAGAAAAAGTGAAAGCGATGTCAGGAATCGGTGAGGCCCTTATTCTATTCGGTCTGGTCATTGGAGGACTCTTCTTTGGTTGGTTTACCCCCACTCAGGCAGGAGGAATCGGAGCAGCAGGCGCTCTGGCCATTGGCCTGGTGAGACGTCAACTGACCTGGAAGGTATTTATCGAATCAACCAAAGATGGATTACGGACCTCCTGCATGGTTCTCTGCGTGATTGCCTGTGCGACTGTATTTGGTCACTTCATGGCGGTCTCTACTATTCCTTTCATCCTGGCTGATTGGCTCGGAGGACTTCCCATACATCCGATGTCGGTTATGGCAGTGATCGTTTTTATCTATCTCATTGGCGGCTGCTTCATGGATTCCATGGCTCTGGTTGTCCTGACCATCCCTGTCATCTACCCGGTGGTCGTTCGCCTCGGCTTTGATCCGATATGGTTTGGCGTCATTACCGTTTTAGTGGCTGAGATGGGTGTGATCACCCCGCCGGTCGGAGTCAATGTTTACGTCATCAAGGGAATAGCTCCTGAGATCCCTCTCGAAACCATCTTTAAAGGGATTTTCCCATTCCTATTAGCCATCATCCTCAATACCGGCATACTGATGGCCTTCCCTAAGATTGCTCTTATATTACCAGGTTTGATTAGATGATCATAAAGGTTATCAGATGACCAGGTTATCAGGAAGTGGATATCAGGTAATCAGAACATCAGGACGAATCAATAGGCTTTTATTACTAACCTGAGACCCTGATATCCTGGTCCCCCGCACCCTGATCCCCTGATGACCTGATACTCGTATTTAGAACTTACTGGAGAAGGGTCAAAAATATCTCTTCTGCTTCCAAGCGCTTCAACGATTCCTTGTGGTGTTCTATAAAAGATTCAATACCTGCTTTTAATTTCAGAGAAATCATCTTCTCTTTGGGAAATTCTCCTTCAAGACTGGACAGGGCGCAACGGAAGGATTCTGTAATACCCTTTGCGAATTCTTCTTTTCCGGCTTCTCCGGTGAATTGGATCGTTCCGTTTCCATATTCAAACTCCCCGGCAAATGGGTCCAGGAATCCAAACTCATCCGCTTTCTCAATCAGGGCTTTTCTGAATGCTTTCCGGAAGGTTCCTCTCGACGAAAGGGTGTCCACCATTCTCTCAGCGTTGGAAAGTAACTCCTGAAAGAGACCAAGAATCTCATTGAATCCTTCCTCTCTTTCAACTGGCGCCCCATCTTCTTCGACCGGCACACCCTCTTTCTTATCGCTCACGATTTCTTGAACCGGAGGAAGGTCTTCTCGCTTTCCGTAAACATTAAAATGGGCTCCGTGTTGCGTAACGTTTTCGATGAAGGCGGGAATGGATAGGTGACCAAAAACGGAAGGCCCTGTCTTCGGAGTAGTAAACATTTCAATCGGTTCTCCTCCTTCAATGAAGAGAACACCCATGGGATGATGGTTTTTCCCTATGACTTCAATAAAGCCGGTATGTTTTTCCTCTTTCAATTTCAGGAGGAATTCCTCGAGACGGACAAACTGGGTGGAGAGGTCATTAAAGAGCACTTCGTGCTTGAGATTATTCGCAAGGAGGGTCACCTGCTCGGGGAGTAACCGGTAAATGGAGAGTGCTCCATCCTTCTGCTCTGTCAAATCGAGAAGGGTCTGTATGGCCTCCTGTCCGATCACCCTTTCTGAACCCGCCTCCAATCGGATCTCCCCGTTGATCACCTCTCCACTATCAATGAAGAGAAATCCCCTCGCCTTGGGGAAATCGATCTCAATTGCCCCGTAGAAACCTTCCAATTTCAGGGTATCGAGCAATGCAGAAAGATCGGTATAGGCGGTTGATAAATTTTTATGAACAACTTCCCCTCTTGGAAATATCACCTTGTCCTCCGCGACAGTTCGGAGTCATGAGTTCGTAGTTCGGAGTTTAAAGTTCTTAAAGTCTCTTGCCGTCTCCGAACTCCGAACTAAATTACTCCGAACTTAAGTTTTCCCTTCCCTCCTCTTCTGTAACCGCTCAATGGCCGCTTTGACGCTGGTCTGCATCCTCTCGATCGATTCAGCCAGGATCGCTACTTCCCCTCTTGCTTTCACCTGAACCGGGGTATCCAGCTCTCCCATACTGATCTTATCTGCTACTTCAGCAAGATAGAGAATGGGTTTGATCACTGAACGGGCGTAAAAAATAATCCTAACCAGTAGGATGAGGAGGACACCGAGAACGACAATATAAAAGATCCGGATCTTATTCTCGTACTCCTCCACATATCTTCTTTCAATATCTTTCATCTTCAACTCAATTGCTTTAGAGGGCTTTGAAAACTCGTCAATATAGGTGGTGGCTGCCACAATCAGGTCTGTCCCCTTGACCGGCGCCAGATACATATATTTGGGTCGGATTTTTCCGTCCGCATCCTTCCAGTCATAATAACCGGAGGCGGGGCCTTTCAGACTTGCCTCCAGGATCTTCCAGAAAGCAGGGAACTTCTCAGAAAGCTGATGCAGGTCCGACCCCACGATCTGAGGATTGACATGAAAGTGGTTGATCGCATTCGTATCATGGACTGCTGTATAGCCCGTCTCCCCCACCTTCTGAACGGCAATCTCTTTCAGCCACGGATCTTTCAATACATCCTCTCTCTTCATTTTGGGAGGACGGGATTGGATGAAAATTTCCATCTGGGCAGCCACATCGATCGCCTTCTCCCGGATGATTTTTTCTCCTGATCGGTCCAGGGAGGATTTCGATTCCTGGGTTGAGGTGACGCTGAGTTCCTTTAAACTTTCCGAACCGATATCCTTAATACTGGTGAACCGGTACTCTCCAAGATTCCAGCTATAGAAGACCAGGCCTCCGATGATCGCAAAGGCAACCAGAATAGGGATAATGACTCCAAGCACCAGTTTCGGTAACAGGCCAAACCTGACTTTCTTTTTATCTGCCATAAGGACCTCCTTTAAAAGGGATGAGGAATTCTTTTAACGGGTAACGGTAACGAGGCCCGTATCGTTAATTAAAGGCCACGTTTATCGTCTTTTAATTTTCATTTACGTAACCGTCACCGAATGACGAAACGGGCTTCGTAACCTTAACCGAAACCCAAGAAATTGATTGATTTTCGTTGTTCGTGATTAGCGAACTTGTCATAAAGGCTTCTTCAGAAAGAGAGAAGTTTCATGGTCGTTTTTAAAAATTCACTCCGCTTCTGCGTATTGGGGACCTCCTCACTCAATGCTTCTATAAAAGGCAATACCCGTTCCTCAGGAAAAGCCTCCCGGCTCTCCCCGAACTCAATGAGTTTATCGTCGATGATGAAGGGAGCGACCGGTCCCATCACCTTTTTCAGTTCAGTAACAAGGGTGATGAAAAACTCCTCCTTCACCAATCTTTTCTTCAAAGGACTCCTGCTATCTGCCTTCTCTATGAGCCCCATTTCAAAGAGCTGATAAGCCATCTTCAGGGTTTTATATTC
>VGSD01000197.1 GCA_016875155.1 Deltaproteobacteria bacterium
AACGGCCAGAAAGAAAAAACCGGCGAGAGTGATCTCATAGAGGGGGAAAGAAATTTCCGAGAGGAAATAATAGATAGGAATGGCAACAAGGGTCCCCAGAGTCCCTGGGGCGATAGGGGAGTATCCAACTCCGAGGCCCGTAGCCAGTATGGTGATGAAGTGATTCATACAGTTCGGAGAAAGTAGTTTGATTGTTTGATAGTCTGATGGTCTCATCGTCTTTAACTGACTATACGACTATGAGACGAATCGACGATGCGACTAAATTCTCACCGTGACTCCCTTCTCCTTAAGGTACGATTTGACCTGAGCAACCGAATATTCCCGGTAGTGAAAGATCGAGGCTGCAAGAACGGCGCTCGCTCTTCCCAAGGCAAGCCCCTCGTAAAGATGTTCCAGTGTTCCTACACCTCCGGAAGCGATGACTGGAATATCAACACTCTCAGAAATGGTCCGGGTCAATTCAATGTCATAGCCATCTTTGGTCCCATCCCGGTCCATACTCGTCAGGAGGATCTCGCCTGCTCCTAACTCTTCCATCTGCCTTGCCCAGAGGAAGGCATCAATGCCTGTTGGAACCCTTCCTCCATGCGTGTAAACCTCCCATCCCTGCCCTCTTCTCTTGGCATCGATGGCAATCACAATGCATTGGCTTCCGAAACGCATGGATGCCCTCTTCACAAAAGAGGAATCTTTTACTGCGGCAGTATTGATCGAAACCTTATCCGCACCTGCGTTCAGGAGTTTCCGGATATCTTCAAGGCTCCTCACGCCCCCTCCGACCGTTAGCGGAATGAAGATTTCTTCTGCTGTCCTCCGAACGATATCGATCAGGATCTCCCTCTTCTCATGAGAGGCGGTGATGTCTAAAAAGGCAATCTCATCAGCGCCCTGCTCATCATAGGCCTTTGCATTTTCAACAGGATCGCCTGCATCTTTTAGGTCTACGAACTGAGTTCCCTTGACTACCCTCCCGTCCTTCACATCGAGACAAGGGATAATTCTCTTGGCTAACATTTGTTCGTGCTCCTATGACGTCTTTGCTGAAAAAAGTTTTTTCTTGCGAGCATAATATTGGGGAGTTGAGGTAGTGGGGAGATGGGGTGAAAAATTCTCCCCATCCCCCTATCTCCCCATCTTCCCATCTTTCTTCGTTATGCGGATGGCTTCTTCTAAATCGAGGCTTCCGGCATAGAGGGCTCGACCCGTAATCACCCCGATGATTCTATCAGACTCCATCTTCATGAGTTTTACAATGTCTTCGATTTGCGAGACCCCTCCTGAGGCGATCACCGGGATAGAGGTGGAGCGAGATAAATTTCTGGTCGATTCAAAGTTTAAACCTGTGGACATTCCATCTCTCTCAATATCCGTAAAGATGATAGCTGAAAGACCAAACCCTTCAAACTCTTTCACAAGTTCGATTGCTTCAATGGAGGCCACCTCTTTCCATCCCTCCACCGCCACCTTGCCTCCTTTGGCGTCAATGCCGAGGATCACCTTTCCGGGAAATTGTTGACAGGCCTCTGTGAGCAGACTGCGATTCCTGAGGGCTGCTGTCCCAAGGATGACCCATCTAGCGCCTGAGGAAAGATAATCTTCGATTGTTTCGGGATTCCTGATTCCCCCGCCCACTTCGACGGGAATAGATATGGATCGGATCATATTTTTGATCAACGAGGAATGGAAAGGCTTTCCTGTCACCGCACCATTGAGATCAACCACATGAAGCCTCTCTGCTCCCTTTGACTCCCAATGCTTTGCCATCTCAACGGGGTTCCCGGAATAGATGGTCTCCTGATCCATCCTGCCCTGGCGGAGCCTCACGCATTTTCCATCTTTCAGGTCTATGGCCGGGATGATGATCATAGAAAAACTCATTGAAAATTGCAAAATGAAAAATTAGCAGTTAGCAAGAAGGAGCAAAATTCGCAATTTGCATTGTCATTTTCCTTCAAGTTCCGTGATGCCGGGAAGCCTTCTCAATACCTCATCCAATCCTACGCCTGCGAGTTCCTCGGCAGTCAGCCAGTGCGCCTTTCTTCTGAAGAAAGACCCTATCTTGAAGAGATTTTCGCTCAGCGGTCTCTGGGTCTCATCCATCCTCCCTCTCCACACCTCTGCTCCGTCTTTCAATCGAATCAGATGAATATCGAACCCGACAGAGGCAGGGCGATCCACTCCTACAGAAGATCCGATCCTCTCCTCAAAACGAAAAATGAACCCGATAGAGACAAAATCACTGCCGAGCTCTTTACCCAATTCGATTGAGGAAGATTTCGGCCTTTCTTCGAAGATTCTCTTCTCCTGCTGAGAAAGGGCTTGTTCCACTTTTTCTAAGGGAAGGCTTTTGAAAATTCCTTTCCCTTCTATCCTCTGATAGAGAAGTTTCGTCAGTGTATTTTGAGCGCTTGGCAGAATCTCCCCTCTCTGAAAAACCGTCTTGCAAACCGGGCAGACTGGCTCTCTTTCAATGAAGAAGGGAACGATGGCCAATCGAGGTTTCTCCTCAGCCTTGACTTCGGAAATTCCAAAAACCATTAAGCCCAATGACAGGATGAGCAACCCAAAGCCAGAAAGGATTCTCCTCATTTCTCCACCTCTCTCATTTGAGACGAAATGACGATACGACTAAACGACGATGAGACTATTTTTTGCTTCCGATCTTCTTTGCGTCTTCTAAAAATTGTGCAATCCCCTTATCCGTGAGAGGATGTTTTGCCATCTGGTCCAGAATGGCAGGCGGGATGGTCACGATTTCAGCACCCATCCGTGCCACTTCGATCACATGAATGGGATTTCTCACGCTGGCAACGATGATGCGAGTCTCAATCTCATCGTATTGGTCATAAATTTCTCTGATCTGCTGGATCAATTCCAAGCCGTTGAAGCTGATGTCGTCAAGCCTTCCAATGAAAGGGCAGATATAGGTCGCTCCTGCTTTTGCGGCTAAAATGGCTTGGCTCGCCGAGAAGAGGAGTGTCACATTCGTTTGAATTCCCTCGGTTGATAAGATTCTGACCGCTTTCAATCCTTCCTGATTGATGGGGATCTTGATTACGATCTCATCGCCCCAAGTAGCAAGAACCTTGGCTTCCTTCACGATCTCTTCACAGGTGATGCCTGTGACTTCCACATTTACTGGCCCCTTTACCTCTTTTGAGATCTTCCGAATCAGCGTCTCCGCATCTTCTCCTTCTTTTGCCAGAAGCGTGGGATTGGTTGTCACCCCGTCGACCAGACCGAGCGCTTTCGCTTTCTTGATCTCATTCAGATTCGCCGTATCAATAAATATCTTCACGTTAAATCCTCCCCTCAATATTTAAATTAGGTTTAGGTCAAGGCTGAGGTTCAGAATTCTATTGTTTAAACTCAACCTTAACCTCAACCTCTATCCTGACTTTTGGAATTGCCTTTCTTAACCGATTCCCCACTCCCTCACCATATCGTGAATGGCTTTGGTCTGTCGTAGAAGTTGTTCCATCTCTTTTAGCGGAACCATGCTCGAGGCGTCGCAGAGCGCCTCGGCCGGTCTGGGATGGGTCTCGATAAATAGGCCGTTGCATCCCACAGCCATGGCCGCACGGGAAAGATGGGGAACATACTGTGGGCTTCCGCCTCTCGGGTCTTCGCTCGGAATCCCGTAATTCCTCACCACATGCGTGGCATCGAAGATGACCGGACAGCCAATCCCTTGCATGATGGGAATGGAACAGAAGTCAGAAATCAATTTGTTATATCCGAAACAGGTCCCACGCTCTGTGAGAAGAACCTGCTTGTTTCCTGTGCTGTGGATCTTCTTGACTGCACCGGCCATGTTCTCCGGTGCAACAAATTGACCCTTCTTGATGTTGATCACCCTTCCCGTCTCTCCGGCTTTAAGAAGAAGGCTCGTCTGTTGGCAGAGAAAAGCTGGGATCTGAATCACATCTAAAACATCCTTTGCCTGATCCACGTCTTCCATGCGGTGGACATCTGATAGGACAGGAAGACCTGTCTTCGCCTTCACTTTTGAAAGAATCTTCAATCCTTTTTTCAGCTCTGGACCTTTATAAGACTTCTCCGAGCCCCGGTTATCCTTTTCATAAGAGGCTTTGAAGATCAGGGGAATCCCCAATCTCTTGCAGAGCACCTTTAACTGTTCTGCAATCTCTAGGACGATGGCTTCGCTCTCTATGACACAGGGACCTGCAATGAGTACCAAAGGGCTTCCCTTTCCGATTCTAATTTCACCAACTTTGACTTCGTTCATGGGTGGCTCCTTTATCGCCCCCAATAAATGAGGGCGCTACGGAATAAAATCCAAATGTAGCGTCGGCATTTATTGTCGACGCCCCAATTTGGATTCGGTTAAACCAACTTTGCAAAGTTCTCCAGTATCCTCAACCCTTTCTGCTGACTTTTTTCCGGATGGAACTGGGTCGCAAAGATGTTCTCCTTCCAGATGCTCGAAACAAAGGGATTTCCGTAATGGGTGACGGTCGAGTTCCATGCCTCTTCGTCGGGAACGACATAGTAGGAGTGAACAAAGTAGAAGAAGTCTCCGCTCCTTAACCCTTGAAGCAGAGGAACTTCCCTCTTCTTTTCAATCGCATTCCATCCCATGTGAGGAACTTTATGCTCAGGGTCGGGCCGGAATCTCACAACTTTTCCTTTTATCAAGTCAAGCCCTTTTCGATGTCCGAACTCCTCGCTCTCCGAAAATAAAATTTGAAGGCCAAGACAGATGCCGAGATAGGGCTTTCCTTTTTCGATGGAACGAAGAATCGATTCGATCAATCCATACTTTTCCAGATTCTCCATGCAGTCCTTAAAGGCACCCACTCCCGGAAGAACAATTGCCGAAGCTCCGGAAATCTCCCGTTTGTTCCGGGTTACGCTGGCTTCAAATCCGACCCGTTCGAAACCCTTCTGAACGCTTCTGAGATTTCCCATCCCGTAGTCAATGATGACGATCTTTGATTTCATCGCTCTACATGGAAAGGGTTCAAGGATTCAAGGGTTCATGGGGTCGAGAAAAAAACAATGCTTTAACAAAGCTCTAAGTGAATTCACTTGACCCCTTGAACCCTGGACCCCTTGGTCCCTTTGTTTTACAAAACCCCTTTGGTCGATGGTACTCCGATGGCTCGCTCATCGAGCGAAACCGACTCTCTCAGTGCCCTTCCCAATCCTTTAAAAACGGATTCTACCATATGGTGGCTGTTGCGGCCGTAGAGGAGGTTGATGTGAAGTGTCATCTTTGCGTGGTTGGCAAGCGCCCGCATGAACTCTTCCACCAACTCAAGATCAAATGTTCCAATCTTCGATCTTTTAAGCTTCATATGATAAACCAAGCAGGGCCTCATCGAAAGGTCGAGGGTGACAGAGGCCAATGTCTCATCCATCGGAATCAAACCCATTCCATACCTCTGAATTCCCTTAGACTCCCCTAATGCCTGCCGGATTCCATCACCCAGACAGATCCCCACATCCTCCACGGTATGGTGTGCATCCACGCCGATATCTCCCTTTGCCTTGATCGAAAGGTCGATGTGGCTGTGATGGCTGAGCAGGCTGAGCATATGATCAAAGAAGGGAATGCCTGTTTTGATCGAATGTTTTCCGGACCCGTCCAGATCCATCTTCAAAAGAATATCGGTCTCCTTCGTCTTTCTCTTTATCTCTGCCTTCCGATGTTTTTTCATCTTTTCTCTCCGTTTTGAAAAATCGCTAACCATCTAGATTGTACCTAAAAATGCGATCGCATTTTTAGGTACAATCTTTTTCTCGCCTTTTACGGGGTTCCTTTTCGACCCCATTCCCACCAAAATCATTTCATTCTCATTT
>VGSD01000198.1 GCA_016875155.1 Deltaproteobacteria bacterium
ATTCACCGGTTCCCAGAGTTGTTTGGTGTTGTTGACTGGCCGGCAGATGCGCTGTCAAGCGCATGATATGAAATGATATCTACCCCATTAAAAATAATCCTTGTACAGTTTCGAATCATTCGACAGTACTAACGGACATGAGCATATTGAAGGATTGTAGAGATGAAAATTTCTAACGGGGTAAACCTCTCCGGGAAGCACAATTCTGAAGTGCTTCCATTTTCCAGTCAACTTCCTAGCATCTCCTTCTTTCTAAAATTGTTCCTAAAAATGCGATCGCAATTATAGGTACAATTATAAAACGCTGGAGTGATCTAATGGGGACGACTTCACACAGAACGGGGGAGGGAATGCGGAAGGTTATTTTGTATGGGCCTGAATGCTCTTAACAATTAACATCCTGGCATAGGTTGTAGGAGGTAACCCTTCTTTATCAGCAAGCTCTCTTAATCTCCTTATGAACTTGGGCTCCAGACGTAACGAGATGACTTCTTTCTTGGGACGGACAAAAACCACATTTTCGGTTGTCTTGAAGTCGTCATGATAATCCGTTGAATCATGGGTATCCCAAAATTCCCTCTCCTCTTTTAAACTTTTAAATTTTGGCGCTTTCATTCCTTTCTCCTTCTATAAAATCGTTTTTCCTTTTCAGTCATATCTCTGGCAGTAATGATCTTTGTTTTCTTATATGTTGAGGCCCATACGATGAATAATAGCCGCCCCCCTTGAGTCTTTCCATAAGCAAGATATTTGCCTTCTTTTCCTCGCATCATCAGAGGGGGATCCACATCATTAAATAATACTTCTTCAACCTCTTCCGGCGAGACCATGTGATTTGAAATGTGATCAACCGTTTCCTGATCCCATGAGATTCTCTCTATTTTCAAGCGGTCCTCGATCTGTTAATAATGTAATACATTTTTAATAAATAATCAAAGTGTTGTCAAGCAAAAAGCAACTGTACCTACACCTAAGGGAGTACTGTTCATAATGATCACCCCGGAACTTTCCTTTGCGGACTAACTTCTCCCTTAAGGAAATTGACTTAACAGAAATGGGATAGTATAATGGTAGCAAAATGGTATCGGAGGTAGATTATGCCTGGATTGTTGATAAAAGATATACCCACTGAAGTCCATGAATGGTTAAAGCGTGAGGCGGAAAGAAACCGGCGATCCATGACTCAACAGGCTATCATCGTTTTTGAGGAGAGGATGCGGCGTTTTCATCCTGTGAAGTTTCCGCCTCCTGCGCAAACCCGAACAGTCTTGACTGCGGACTTTATAGACCGCGCTAAACGTGAGGGTCGATTATGATTGTTGTGGACTCAAATATCGTTGCAGCGAGAAATCTGACAAGTTCTCTGACGTCGAAGGCTAAACAGGTTCAAGAAAAAGATCCTGTATGGATTGTGCCTGTCCTGTGGCGATATGAATTCCAAAATATTTTGGCTACCGCCATCAGGTCAAAGCAGATCAGGCCGGACAAGGCCTCGGAGGTTTGGGAAAAGGTTTCAAAGGCCCTGATTGAAAATGAATGTGAACCTTCTCCCTCCAAGGTAATCGACCTCGTTGGACAATACGGGATCACCGCCTATGATGGGCAGTTTGTCGCCGTCGCTATGGATATGGGTGTTCTTTTTGTGACTGAGGACCGGGAACTTCAGGGAAAATTTCCTGGCATTGCTATCTCTATAGATGAATTTCTAAAGCCCGAATCTACCTACGTTGTTCGAGAAAAGAAGGTAAGGTATCGCAAGGAGAAAGCCTGACCCTCAAAGGAACTTCTGACGGACTATATTGGATTTACAACCCAAAGTAGGCTTCTTTAACATCAGGGTTTTCTAATAGTTCACTTCCGGTCCCTTCGGCTACCAACCCCCCATTTTCCAGGACATAGGCGTAATCCACAATGGGAAGCACGGGTCTGGCATACTGCTCGGAGACCACAATCGTAATCCCGGTCTCTTCTTTGATGCTCTTCACCGCTTTGGCAAGCCTCACCTCAATGGCCGGAGCCAATCCAAGCAGAGGTTCATCCAATAAGAGGAGTTTGGGTTGAGCCATCAAAGCTCTGCCGATGGCCAGCATCTGCTGTTCCCCTCCGCTGAGAAATCCCCCTGCCCTTCTCTTCAGTTTCACCAACTCCGGAAAGAGGTTGAAAACATATTCCATGGTTTTCTTCGCCTGGGCTGGGGTTGCCAGGTAACCACCCATCCTCAGGTTTTCGAGGGCGCTGCTTTCAGGAAAGATGAGGCGTCTCTCCGGACAGAGGATAATTCCCATTTTTGCCCTCTTGCTCGGCTCAATAGTGAGAATGTCTTCTCCTCTAAACTTTATTTCTCCGGTGAGTGTAATCCTCTCTCCACCCTTCATCTCCTCTTTCTTTTTCACATCCAGAATGATCCCAGAGACGCACAGCATCAGAGACGATTTGCCAGCGCTGTTCGAGCCGAAAATCCCGACGATGAGCCCTTCATTAACGGCCAGGGTCACATTATTGACCGCCAAGGCATTCTCGTAGAATAACATCAGATCTTTGACCTCGAGGATGGCACTCACAATTTTATCTCCTCCCCGAGGTAGGCCCTTCTCACTTTCTCATCCTGCATCACCTGATCAGGCTTCCCTTCTGCCAGTTTCTCGCCGAAATTTAAAACGATCACTTTATTGGCTACGCTGAAAAGCTCCCTCAGCCTGTGTTCTATCATGATTAAGGTGACCCCTCTCATCCGCAGCCTCTCAATCAAAGGAACCATGCTAGCGATCTCGCTCATGCTCAGCCCTGAAAAGACTTCGTCACAGATGATCACTTCAGGTCGCAGAGCGAGACATCGAGCGAGCTCGAGTCGCTTCAGGTAACCAAGAGGAAGCGCAGAAGCTGCCTTATAGGGAACATAGGCATCCCTCTCAAACCCCACTTCTTCAAGCAGGTCAATGGCGACTGCATCTCTATCTCCGCCACGGCTTCCTGCGAACCGGCGAGCCCTTCGTGACCAGAGGGGGACGATGAGGTTCTTAAACGATCTCAGGCTGAGAAATGGGCGAACTACCTGAAATGTTCTTGCTACTCCGAGGTCTGCAATCTGGTAGGGGGGAAGCCCTGTCAGCCTGATGTCTTTGAAAAAGACGTCCCCTGATTCTGGTTTTACAAAGCCTGTGATGGTGTTGACCATGGTGGTCTTGCCCGAGCCATTGGGCCCGATGATCCCTAACACCTCTCCCTCAAGAAGATCGAAACTGACGTTACGGAGCGCTTTCACCCCGCCAAACGACTTGCTCAGATTCACGACCTTAATAATCGTTTTTTTCGGCTCTTCCATCTATCTTCACACCTTGACCCAATGTTCAATCTGATGGTATTTCCTTGCAGCCCAATTGAGTAACCCTTCCGGTTTAAACAGAATGAACCCGATGAGAACCACACAGTAGAGAACCACTCTCAGTTGACCAAATCCCCGGAGTAACTCAGAGAGGGGGGCGAGAATGAGCGCGCCCAGAGCAGGGCCAGCCAGTGTCCCGGGCCCTCCCATGATGCAGGCGGAGATGGGCATGATGGAAAAGTCTACGACAAAGAGGGAGACACCCACAAAACCTGAAAAGTGGGCCACAAATGCACCCGCAAAACATCCGATCACACTCGCAATATAGAGAGCATAGACCTTGACCCGTGTCACGTTAATGGCAGAGGCAAAGACCGCCTGGTCATTGTCTTTGATTCCGGCAAATACCACTCCGATGTCCTCTCCGCATAGTCTTCTCAGGCCGAAGATGGAGAGGAGAAGGACGACCATGATCAAATAGATGCCGACCCAGGTATTGGGAAACCCTGCCACAGGGCTTAATCCCTCTGTGCCTTCAAAAAGATTCCCGGCCACGATGATGCTCGTGGCCAAGAACGGAAACATGAATGTGACCACTGCAAAGTAGATGCCTCGAAGGGGTAAACAGGGAAGCCAGAGCAACGTGCAAAGAAGGGCTCCCCCAAAGGTGCCAATGGTCATCGTCAGAAAGATCGGCAACTTAAAATAATAGTTGAGCGCTCCGGAGAGGTAGCCACCTACTCCGATCATAAAGGCCCCGCCAATGCAGACCAGGCCTACTCGCTCAGCCAGAAAGTCGAAGGAGATAGCCAAGAGGGCATAAACCCCTGCCAGGGCTAAAACCCTTTGCCAATAAAGACCAGGCAAGATCAAAGGCAGAACGAGCAGGCCAATGATCAAACTTGCTCTGGGCGCTACCAAATAGAGCACCTCGCGCCACGATTGGATCGCATAAAGCCCTTCTGTGCGGGCCTTGATCCCCCGATCGAGTCGCTCTTTACGTCTTTCTATAGTAGCCGGTTTTTTATCCATGAGACCAATCCAAATTTAAATCCGAAATCCCTGCCTGCGGCAGGCAGGCGAATATCGAATTTCGAAACAAATTTTACATGACGGGTTCGTCACCCGCGAATGATGAAAATGCCCCCCCCACCCACCCCTCCCCCTCGAGGGGGGAGGGTGAGGGAGGGGGTGACGAAGGTATTTTCCAGGTAATCCAAATGACCGAAATTCGAATGACCCAAACTTTCTTGAAAATTTGAATTTGTTTCGTGCTTCGGATTGATCCTTACGGATGCTACGCCCGTGCTTCGAAATTTCGTTTTTAGACTCTTTCCTCCAATTCTTTCTGTCTTCCAAAAAGGCCTGAAGGCTTCAGGATCAGAATCAATATGATGAGACCAAAGACGAGCACATTATTCCACATCGTCCCACCAAAAGCAGACATGATGGTGGTGGCAAGACCTAAGATGAGAGCCGCCAATATCGTTCCCATCCAGCTTCCCAGTCCCCCGATGACACATACCGCAATCGCGTTGGTCAGAACACTGTATCCTGATTCACAATTGACATTACCCAGGGGCATAATCGTAATGGCGGCCAACCCGGCTAAGGCTGAGCCTATCCCCAATGCGATGTTTGCCATGCGATCCGAATTAATACCGAGCATTAAGGCAGCCCTTTCATGCTGAGCCATCGCTCGAAGAGAGAGGCCGATCTTATGATAGTGAGTGAAAAACCACATAAAACTTAGAAAGAGTAACCCAACAACGATAATCAAAAGACGTTGGAAATCGATGGTCAACCAGGATGTTTGGACGACTCCATCCATGAATCGTGGCAAAACATATCCCGGGCCAATAAAGCCTTTGAACCCCCCGATTCCCTGAAGCCGTAATCCCTCAAGAATCGCCAATGCAATTGCAAAAGAGACGATGATCTCTGAAATGGGCATCCCTCTGACCCGAATCATGACGAACTGATAGATCGCCATCCCGGCCAGAGAGACGATGAGGAGAGATATAATAACGCTCAACCAATAGGGAAGGCCTGCATTATTGATGAAGCTCCATGTGATAAACCCGGTGACGACATATAACGCCCCATGAGCAAAGTTGGGCAACCGGCTGATGCCATAAACAAAAGAAAAACCAACAGCCATCAAAACAAAGGTCATTCCATTGACCACACCGTAGACAAAAACTTCCACAGAGGTCGCCCCTTTAATGAATACTCATCTGAAATAACTTCATCGCTGTAAAGCAGGCCCTTAGGCTTACTCATTGCAAGGCTGAAGCCTTGCCCTACCAAAATATCATTAGCTATTTTTTGCTTTTAGTTTAGGCTTGGTTGAAAATTAGGCTCGATTTTATTATGATTTGTTCAACGTGTCAAGATAATTTGTCCGGATAATTTGTCCGGTGTTGAATGAAGTTTTTTCTATGATTTAAAAACCTTATTAAACGGGGTAAACAGCCAATGGAGGTCATCGATTTTCATACCCACTA
>VGSD01000199.1 GCA_016875155.1 Deltaproteobacteria bacterium
AATGGGCTGACTGCGCATTGATCAGCGCGATGACCGTGCAGAGGGATTCCGCCCATAAGACAATTTCGCAATGCAAAGAAGCAGGTCTCAGAGTTATTGTGGGAGGACCGCTCTTCACTACGGAGTATGAGCAGTTTGAAATGGTGGATCATTTTGTCCTCAATGAGGCCGAACTGACCCTGCCTGCCTTTCTTGAGGATTTAGCTCATAGCTGTGCTAAAAGGATTTATGCTTCATCTGACTTTGCCGACATTCGGAAAACACCCGCTCCCATGTGGGAATTGGTCCGTTCTAGTGATTACGCCACGATGTCCGTCCAATTTTCTCGAGGCTGCCCTTACAATTGTGAGTTCTGTAATGTGACTGCTCTGTTCGGTCATAGACCGCGCACCAAGAGCGCATTGCAAATGATTGCCGAACTTGAAAGTCTCTACCGATTGGGATGGCGCGGAGGTGTCTTCTTTGTAGACGACAACCTCATCGGAAACAAAACACATCTAAAAACAGAACTGCTCCCTGCGCTCATCGAGTGGCGAAAAAGTAAAACTGGATTTCTCTTCAATACGGAGGTTTCCATTAACCTGGCTGATGATGAACCCTTGATACAGATGATGGTCAAAGCCGGTTTTGATACAGTCTTTATTGGGATCGAGACGCCGAACGAGGACAGCCTAGCCGAGTGCAGCAAGAAACAGAACATGAACCGTGACCTTGTCCAGGATGTGAAGCGTATCCAGCGGCAGGGACTGCAGGTGCAGGGAGGATTCATCCTCGGTTTTGACAACGATTCAGCCTTGACCTTCCGGCGACTCACTGATTTCATCCAGAAAAGCGGCATTGCAACAGCGATGGTTGGTTTGCTTCAAGCCCCTCCTGGGACCAAACTCTATGAGCGGCTCAAGCAAGCAGGCCGCTTACTGGATCGGTTATCGGGAGACAACGTGGACGGTTCAACGAACATCATCCCTGCCATGAATCTTGAAGTGCTGCGTAAAGGCTACAAGGATGTTCTTCAATACCTCTATTCTCCCGAAGCCTACTATCAACGGGTCAAGACTTTTTTACGGGAATATAAACCGCCGAAGATTAAAATCCGGCTCGACTTCCGACATGTCTCTGACAACATCCACGCTCTCATTCGTTCTGTCTTCCGCCTTGGTATTGTGGGTAAAGAGCGGGTTCAATACTGGAAGCTCTTCTTGTGGACACTGGTCCGCCGACCCAGAGCATTCCCGATGGCAATCACGCTGGCCATTTACGGCCACCATTTCCGTAAGACCAGCGAAACTCATGTCCGGTAACTCACTGAGATTTCAGAAAAAAAATAGAAATCTCTGATTACACCAATTATAATGGGTGATTACAGCGATTGAAAATTTATTGACTTTACTTAAAAAATCGATTAAAAATTAATTAAATCATTAAATCGAATCTCCGAGCCTTTTTCCTAAGTTCCCCTCACCCCCGCCCTCTCCCCAGTGGGGAGAGGGCGGGGGTGAGGGGGATAAGGAAACGGGCCGTAAGGGCATGGCTGGAAACGGCCATACCTCCCGTGTTTGGAAAGGAGATGGATAATTGGACCTTAAGGGCCGATATCCCCAACACGGGTATCGGCTTTTTTATTTTGGATTAAGTTTGAGGTTACGGTTACGAAGCCCGTTTCGTAAATCGTCAAATGGTTACGGTTAAAGATTTAAAAGACGAACAACGTAACCGAATGACGATACGGGCATCTTTACCGTTAGACCATATACTTTTATTTTTCAGGTAGATATGAAAGGTTTTTTCAAGGTTCAAACGCCAGCCCAACTTTATCAGAAACTTAATTGTTTCAAACTTCTATCCACTGAAGAAGTCCCTCTTGAGGAATCTCTCCATCGGGTTCTTGCAGAGGATGTCACTTCTCCTGTTAACCTTCCTGAATTCCCCCGCTCTACGGTTGACGGATTTGCTCTGAAGGCAAAAGACACCTATGGAGCCTCTGAAAAGAATCCTGCCCTCCTTCAAATCATCGGGGAAATTCCCATGGGAAAGGTTTCGGAGATCACTCTGAAGGATGGTGAAGCAATAAAAATTGCAACAGGAGGAATGGTTCCTAAGGGCGCAGACGCTGTGGAGATGGTGGAATATACGGAATGGGTGGATGTCCAAACGATCCACGCCTTCAAAACTCTTTCTCCCCTCGAGAATGTGATCCAGATGGGAGAAGATATCAAAACAGGAGAGGTAGTGATTCGAAAGGGCCGCATCATTCGCCCCCAGGAGATCGGACTCCTGGCTGGAATCGGTAGGACTACTATCAGAGTTTTTCTCAGACCAAAGGTTGGAATTATCTCTTCCGGTGATGAAATTGTTCCCGTTGACAAAACGCCAACTTCAGGAGAAGTGAGAGATATCAATCGATATACTATCGTCTCGATGGTAAAAGAGGCAGGCGGAATTCCATTTTTTCTCGGCATAGCAAAAGACCAATTCAATGACCTCAAGGAGAAAATTGAAGCGGGATTAAGTCAGGCGGATATGGTCGTCATCACCGGAGGGAGCTCCGTAGGAACTCTTGACCTTGTAGGGGAAGTCCTCCAATCTTTTCCTGAAACGGAAATTCTGGGCCATGGCCTATCCATCAAACCTGGAAAACCGACTCTGCTTGCAGAGGTCCAGGGAAAACCGTTCTTAGGGCTTCCAGGACATCCTGTTTCTGCGATGGTCATTTTCCATCTCTTTGGAAAAACCATCCTGAACATCCTTTCCGGTTTGTCCAATGAGATGAAACCTCAGTTATGCAGAAAAGCCAGGGCTGGCCGAAATATCCCTTCCGTGGCAGGGCGAGAAGATTACGCCAGGGTAAAATTGGAAGAGAAAGACGGGACTCTCTGGGCTTACCCTATTTTCGGAAAATCTGGAGCCATTGCGCACCTGGCCCATGCCGATGGATTGCTTAAGATCGACATTAATGTTGAAGGATTGGAAGAAGGAGAAGAAGCAGAAGTCATTTTTATATGAAGCGCAACATCTACCTTAAAAAGAAATCCTTGGACGAAGCCAAGGGGATCGCCTCCAAGTTGGCTGACCTCATTCGCCTTCCTGCTGAAGCAATCCCCGTGATACAGTCATTGGGCAGGGTGACAGCCGAACCTCTCTTCGCAAAAATTTCATCCCCTCCCTTCCACTGCGCAGCAATGGATGGCATTGCCGTTCAAGCGGAATCAACCTATGGAGCCACCGAGGATTCTCCAAAACTGCTTATCGTCGGCAAAGAGGCATGGTTCGTTAACACGGGCCATCCGATTCCGCTGGGAACGAATGCAGTGATTATGATTGAAGATGTTCATCAGATTGACTTGAAAAAAGTGGAGATCAGAGAGGCAGCCCATCCCTGGCAACACGTGAGAGCAATCGGTGAAGACATCGTTGCAACAGAGATGGTCTTCCCTGAGAATCATCAAATCACATCCTATGATATAGGAGCTTTATTGGCGAGCGGTTACCGAGAGATCTGTGTGAAGAAAAAACCGAGAGTCCTGATTCTTCCCACTGGATCGGAATTGATCGAACCGGGTGAGGTCAATCTTTCAGGGCCATTATCGAAGATTATCGAATCCAACTCCTATGTCTTAAACAACTTGGTTTTTGAGGATGGGGGTGAAATCCTTAAACATCCCATTGTGAAAGACGATTTTGAGAAGATCAGGGAAGCCCTGCTTTCAAAATATGAAGAAGTTGACCTCATCCTGATCATTGCAGGATCATCTGCAGGTTCCGAAGACTATACCCGGTCCATCATTGAAGAATCCGGAGAAGTCTATGTCCACGGTATCTCCATGATGCCAGGAAAACCAACCCTTCTGGGGAGATTTAAAAACCGACCCATAATCGGGATTCCTGGATATCCTGTATCCGCCATCCTGGCTTATGAAGAATTGGTGAAACCGCTCATCTACCAGATCCTTCGTCTCGTGAAACCGGAAAGACTTAAGATTAAAGTCTTTCCAACCCGGAAAATCCCTTCCAAATTAGGAACTGAAGAATTTTTAAGGGTGAAAGTAGGAAAAGTAGGAGAAAATTTCTATGCTTCTCCTCTTCCTCGTGGTTCCGGAATGATTACCTCTTTGACAAAGGCAGATGGCATCATTAGAATCTCCTCTCTATCAGAAGGTCTCGACGAGCACCAGGCGGTAGAGTTGGAACTTCTCAGGCCACTCGAAGAAGTTCTGAATACAATTGTTATAGTGGGAAGTCACGATCTTACCCTCGACCTATTGGCCAATTCCCTTGGCAAATATTATCCCCCCCTCTTTCTCTCATCTCATTCCGTGGGAAGTTTTGGAGGAATCCTCGCTTTAAAGAGTGGAATCTGCCATATCGCGGGTCTCCATCTGTTGGACCCTGCGACAGGACAGTATAACATTCCTTATATCCAGGCCCATTTGAAGGGGATCAGTATCAGGGTCATCAATCTTGTCCATCGGGAGCAGGGTTTGATCGTCCAGCGCAAAAACCCAAAAAGCCTTGGGGGTTTAACGGATCTTCTCAGAGATGATATAACTTTTATCAATCGTCAAAAAGGTTCAGGAACGAGAATTCTGTTGGACCATGAACTCCAAAACCTTTCGATCAATTCAGGTCAGATCAAGGGATACGAAAAAGAGGAATTTACACATATGGCGGTCGCCTCCATGGTCGCCAGTGGCGTTGTAGATGTTGGGCTGGGGATTCTTTCAGCGGCCAAAGCCATGAATCTTGATTTCATTCCTATTACAAGGGAACGCTACGACCTTGTCATCCCTTCTGCTTATTTCGAGGATGAAAAGATTCAGAAGGTGATCGATGTGATCCGTTCAAAAGAGTTTAAAGAAGAAGTCCTCCGCATGGGAGGATATGATGTGTCAAGGACAGGAGAAGAACTACTCTGATTGCGGAATGCGGATTGCGAATTGCGGATTTAAAAGCAAAAAGGACTAAATTACTATTTATTTTTTGACAATATTATTCCGGAATCCGAAATCCGCAATCCGAAATTAATTTTATGTTACTCGATCTTTACCAACGCAGAATCAATTATCTTCGCATCTCGGTGACGGACCGCTGTAATCTTCGCTGTCGCTATTGCATGCCTGAGGAAGGACTCTCCCTTATCCCTCATGGAGAGATCCTCTCGTATGAGGAGCTCCTGAGATTAGTCAGGATTTTTGCCCTTGAGGGAATTTCCAAGGTCAGATTAACTGGGGGAGAACCTCTCGTACGAAAAGGAATCGTTGATTTCGTCTCCCAACTCTCGGAGATTAAAGAGATCAAGGATTTAAGCCTGACCACCAATGGGTTGCTCTTGAAAGGTTATGCCGCAGATCTGAAACGGGCGGGTCTTAAGAGGATCAATATCAGCCTGGACACTCTCAATTGTAATAGATTTTCATTGATCACCAGGCGAAATGGTTACGAACAGGTATGGCAGGGGATTGAAGAAGCCATGAAGGTTTCTCTCTCTCCCATTAAAATCAATATGGTCGCCATCAAGGGCTTAAATGATGATGAGATTGAATCTTTTGCCCTGCTTACTTTACATCATCCACTCATTGTGCGCTACATTGAGTATATGCCCTCTGGGAATGGAGAGGAATGGAAAGAGGGGAATATTTTAGCCATTCCTGAGATAAAAAAACGACTCAAAGCAATAGGCAAACTCACTCCTATACCCTCTGATCAATGGGATGGCCCAGCCCGTAGATTTCGCCTTGAAGGAGCAGTCGGTGAAATCGGATTGATCGGTCCAGTCAGTGACCACTTCTGCGAGGCTTGCAATCG
>VGSD01000200.1 GCA_016875155.1 Deltaproteobacteria bacterium
GCTCACACGGGACATTAACCCCGTGTTCGCCCCGTTTAGAGAAAAATCTCTAACGGGGCTCGCTAAAAAGGAAACAACCACCATCCCCGCAGCAGAGCTGCTGGGCTTTCTAACGGGGCAAAAAGATACCCTGCGGAATTGCCTATACCTCTGAGCAGTCAATGTGGACGAGAATCTAAAACAGCGCGGGATGTTTGAGAAGGTTTATCATGAAAAATTTGGCGACATCGATATCCCCGGTTTCCCCTTTAAGTTTTCGGAAACATCGGGGACCATTCGCATGCCCGCCCCAGGCCTGGGCTAACACAACAGATTAATCCTGGAGCAGTGGCTCGGCTATACCTCTGATGAGATACAAGAACTTTATAAAAAAGGAACAATGCTATAACAAACACTGCTCCGTTAGTTAACAACCCCCTAAAAATAACTTCCTGTAACACGCAAGATTGAACTCTGTTCAGGAAATGAAGATTTCAAATAGATATGCTCAGTCGAGGTAAAGTGCATATATTGGCAAGATATTGAGCCCTGCCCACTATTTCAGGGGCGCCCTCCGAAACGATTTACCTCGATGATTCGGAGTCTCAGGATTTACCCTCTGATTCCTTTTATGCTCCCCCGGATTACCCGATGGATTCCTATCTGAGCTGATCTTTGCTGGATAATGGGTTGGGTTGTCTGCAGGAGATGGTAAAAAAACCCTTTTATTGACGGGTGAGTATGGATATTCTGTCTTGGGTCATCCCAATCCCGCTCCGAAATCTCTTTTGTCCCGTCCCTCACAGGAGGTCTTGAGAAAACCCCCATATCTTGCGATTTTTTCTTCTTGACATACAACTCCTTTTTTGGTATATCCAACTCATCCCAAAGCGAGTTATTATCATTTCATTTCCTTTTGTGCCTTAGACCGCAAGTCATCTTCAAAGGGATAAGGAGACTTCCCTTCAAATCTGATTACCAACTCGATCCTTTTCCCCGGGGGCACTGCGGCCGTTTAAACAGAGAGAGAATTACTTAACATAAAGGCTTTTTGATATAGAATGGGTTTATGCTGTTATCGATTGGATAAAAAATGCAAACGTTAAAATCTAGGTCAGAAATGGGGACAAGATTGAGGAATTCAAATAACCTCATTCAACTTGCGTTACCCTATATAAGGAAGTTATTTGCCTTTTTAGATATTCAGAATTCTTTAATATCTTTGTTCGATGCTGACGGTTATCTGCTCACTAATTTTGGAAAGAACCTCATCTCCAAACCAATCTTTACAGAGGGTGAAAATTTTTCAATTGAGAACTTCGGAAACAATGCCATTGGTCTTGCTTTGGTTGACAAGAAACCTACCAAAGTGATAGGAGACGCTCATAATGCCCCCCTTTTGAGAGAATTTTCGAGCTATGCATCTCCTATAGTGGACAACAAGGGTCAAGTGAAATGCGTCTTGGCTGTTATCCTAAATGAGCCCCATGATAGCAGATACATTTTCGGGCTCTTGAATATGACATCTCTCGCACTCGAAAAGCAAATCGCTGTGGAAGAATCATCCAATGACCTCTTCCTCAAGAACAAGATTTATTCCTCTCTCGTAGAGTCTATATCGGATGGCCTCTTAATGATCGACGGTGGAGGTACCGTCATTTTTCTGAACAAAAAAGGTGGGGAGATTTTGAGGCTAGATCCCACGAACATAATCGGAAGGAAATTTAGCGATGTGATTCATTGGGGGAAACCTATCGTCTATGAGGTTCTCGAAAAAAATAAAGGCTATGAGGATAGGGAGTTATATCTTAATTCAAGTAAAGGGATTATCCATGTCATTGATACAGCCATTCCGATAAGAAATGAGGGGGGTAAGATCGTTGCGGTCGTTAACACATTTAGGGAAATCAAGAGAGTCAGCAAACTTGCAAGCCGGATGATAGGAACGGAAGTAAAATTTACATTTAATGACGTCATCGGGGTAAGCTCACAAATACGCAGAGCCGTTGAAATGGGGAAATTGGCATCCAAGAGCACCTCCCCCATTCTCATTGAGGGTGAGAGTGGAACTGGGAAAGAATTGTTTGCGCAAGCTGTGCATAATATGAGCGAGCGGAAGGGGAGTCCGTTTATTCCCATCAACTGCGGTGCAATACCGAGAGAATTAATAGAAAGTGAGTTATTCGGGTATATAGACGGTGCCTTTACAGGAGCCTTCAAAGGTGGAAGGCTGGGAAAATTTGAGGCTTGTAACGGAGGTACTATTTTTCTCGATGAGATAATCGACTTGCCCAAAGACATGCAGAATAAACTCTTAAGGGTCATCCAGGAGAAAGAGGTTTATCGAATTGGGGACCATAAAAGCATTCCTGTGGACGTTCGAGTGATATCGTCCTCCAACAGGGATTTGGCCAAAGTTGTCGAGTCAGGGGACTTCAGGGAAGACCTGTTCTATAGATTAAATGTGCTTAAGATCTACATCCCACCCCTAAGAGAAAGGAGAGAAGATATTCCTGTATTGACCCAGCATTTTGTGAAAAAAATTGCCCAAATGTTGAAAAAGAAGGTCAACGGGGTCGATTCGAAGGTGTTGGAGATTTTTAATGATTATCCCTGGCCTGGTAATGTGAGGGAGCTGCAAAATATTATCGAAAGGGCAATAAACTTCGTGAAGGAGAGGATTATCAGAGCAGAGGATCTTCATGAAAACCTAGCAAAGTTTCTGGACCAAAAACCTGTGGGCCCACCTATTTTGGATATTCGACTTGTTGAAAAAGAACAACTGGCAAAGGCATTGAAGCTTTCACATGGGAATGTTGCTAAAACTGCAAAGGCCCTTGGAATATCGAGGCCGACTGTCTACAAGAAATCCAAGAAGTACAACATTAAATTGGAAAAGCGTAAATAAATTTTACATGTTAATAATGTTAACATTGGATAATTCCAGCAATTTCAAGCAAAATGAAGTGAAAATGTAAATTAATTTTACAATTATGAATTAAAACCCATTTAGTTCTTATTGAAGTCCGCCCTCCTGGAACTGCTAATAAATTCTAACCAATTGAATTTAATGGTTTTATCAAATCTGGCATATTTGTTGCTTTCGTAAAGACAATTCCTGAGATTTCGAATGAGTGCTCAAATGGGGACTGCATCGACAAATGTATCAGGAAATCCGTTACTTAAAGGAGGTGATGATAAGAATTAGGCATAAGGGGTTTGCAATCAATCATTTTTCGGATCATTGGGTATGAGACCTTCAACAGTTTGTTGAGAGTTGACCAGAAAACAAGGAGGAGACCTATGCAGAACAAGGGCACGATCATTTTCAAATTGTTGTTAATTTTGCTAGCTGTTGCAGTACTCCTTTCACAGGGGACAGAGGCAACAGCCCAGGCTAAGAAGTATCAATGGAAAATTAGTCAAGGGATAGCGGAAGATCATCCGGCAGCTGCACGGTGTAAACAATTTGCACAACTCGTTAACGAATCTACTAAAGGACGCATCAAACTAGATTATTATCCCTCTGGGGCATTAGGAGACTGGATGGAGCAAATTGAAGCAAATCGAATGGGCACGCTTCACGTGAGCTTAAATGCCGGGTCCACTTCCTATGATCCCAGAACAAATCTCATCTTTATGCCTTACCTGTTTGCTACGTGGGATGAAGCTCGTTCTGCTATCGGATCCAAAGGTTGGTTAACGCCGATCTTTGATGACCTTTACTCGGGGATTGGCTTGAAAGTTCTCGGAATCTACTTGAATGCTTGGGACGGGTTTGCATTCACAAAAAGGGTAGATAAGATTGTGAAGACCCCCGAAGACACCAAGGGGGTCAAGATGAGGGTTCCACCCATTCGGATCTTTGAGGTTTATATTCCAGCATTAGGATTCATCTCAACTCCGATTGCCTTTTCGGAAACTTTCACAGCCTTACAGACGGGAATCGTCGATGCTAGAGCAGCCTGCCCTGCTGTGGAGGCTTATGTGATGCGAGATGCATTGAAATATTGGGTTGCTTCGAGGGATGCGTTTGAATATTGGTTCCTAAGCATGAACAGGAAACTCTGGGATAGCTTATCCGCTGAGGATAAAAAGATCCTCATGAAGGCTGCAGATCAGGTCATGTCTGAACAGGCACAGGCGGCTGAAAAGGATGAGACGGAGTTCAAGAAAAAATTGGAAGCAGCAGGCGTAAAGGTTTATGAAATTACACAGGCAGAGTGGGAAGCCAATGCAAAAGCTGTTCGCACAAAAGCCTGGCCAAAGATTGAAAACGAACTTCTCGGAAAAATCCTCATGGATAAAGTGAAGGTACACGCTACAAAAATTTCCCAATAATAGCTTATGTCGGGGCCCGGTCCTATAACATTGTAGGGTCGGGCTCTGGCTTTAAAAAGATTTTATTATTTTTCGAAGGGTAAAAATCAGTGCCATCCGTAAATTTTTGCCGGTCATATCCCGATATAGACTTACCTGGATAGATTCGAAGCACGACGAATTTTTTCCCTATGAGGAGCCTCCTAACCCAATACATTGGGGAGTGAGATGCCGGACAGAGTTGAAGAAGCCCAAAAAGCTAGGGCAAATCTCTTCGGAGCTTATGCCGCTCGGGTGGAGCGGATCTGCGACCACGGGGAGGGAATCTATCTCATCGACCATACTGGCAAAAAGTACCTCGATTTTTCCGCTGTCCCGATGACTTGCTGCATCGGCTACGGAAACAAAAAGGTGGCAGAGGTCGCCGCTGAGCAGATAAGAAAACTGCAACTATGCTGGTCAAAGTTCTGGATCAATGAGCGTGAAGGAGAACTGGCTGAGCGCATCCTGAAACGGGTGCCGCAAAACCTAACGCGCATCCAGTTTCTCAACAGCGGTTCGGAGGCAACCGACTCAGCCATCAAGCTTGCCCTGCAATACTTTCAAGAGCGGAGGAGATCTGAAAAGCGCGTGGTCATATCCAGGTGGCAGGGTTTTCACGGGAGTACATTGGGTTCGTTGTCCGTTACCGGCTTTACCAGCCGCCGCCTTAAGTTCGTGCCCTACTTGACACCCTACCCGATGATAGACGCTCCGCTATGCTATCGCTGTCCCTACGGGCTGACCTACCCGGATTGCGAGGTCAACTGCGCCAGAGCACTTGAGCGACTCATCAAACAAATCGGTCCGGAGAATGTTGCGGCCTTCTTGTGTGAACCAATCGGCGGCGCGGCAACGGCGGGCATGGTGCCGGTGCCGGAGTACTATCCCTTGATTCGCCAGATATGCGACAAATACGATGTCCTGTTCATTGATGACGAGTGCATCTGCGTCTTCGGCAGGACGGGAGCATGGTTCGGCATCAACCACTGGAATGTCCAGCCGGATATACTCACCATGGCGAAAGGGATGACCGGCGGGTATGCACCGATGGGGGCCATGGTTGTTGAGGACCGAATTGCCAAAACATTTGAGAAAGCTAAAGCCCGCTGGTTCAATGTCTATTCCACGGCAGGAAATCCGGTTTCGTGTGCCATCTGCAAAGCCGTGCTGGACGAAATCGAAGGGAAGGGGCTGGTGGAGAGAAATGCCAGGATGGGTGAGTACCTGCACAGAAGCGCCAAAGAAAGGCTGTCACAACACCCATCGGTGGGAAACATCCGCGGCAAAGGTATGCTGATGGGCATCGAACTGGTGAAGAATAAAGAGACCCGAGAACCATTTGACCTTGCGCTGATGGCAGCTAGTATAAAGTTTCATAAATATATTTACATATAAACTTCTTTGTGGTATAAGGGTGTCTAAAACCAAAGGAGGAAACCCCTATGCCACGGAAGACCCA
>VGSD01000201.1 GCA_016875155.1 Deltaproteobacteria bacterium
TGCTTGCACCATCTGGTCATGGGTCCGGGAACGCCGGTCGATGAAGCGGTCACAAAAGGCGATGGTAGCATCAAAAACAATCTCCGCCATCTGGTAAGATTGCAGCTCACGGTATCCACCGTGAGGAGGAATGAGTTGCGGGAGGTCTTTTGGGTCAGTCATTTCTTTATATCTTCTCCTCCAAGATAACACCCGTAGGAACAGATCCTCTGTCAATTTCAACAATGTAATCCGAAAAAGCTCTGGCTGGTTTCGCTTCGCCTGTACTCCTCTTCACTTTGACTAGGTCGAAGAGTTTATGGGCTGGTGCATTTCCCAGGGCCGTATCGTGCTTAAAAATAATCAACTTTCGAGCGTTCATCTTTCCCCGCGCGGCCGAATGGTCGTGGTCAAACATTTGCGTAAAGGCATCCCATAAAAGTTCGAGATCATCTTCAGAGAATCCGGTTTGCTCAGCGAGGTGAGCAGAAACATACCCCTCTGCCCGGTATAGCGCATAAGGGACAATGTGTTTACGCCCCATCGTCCTGTTATCGCCACTCTGCTGTTCCGCTTCCTTTTCCGTCGCCACGGCCATCCGCGTGATACTGACCTCCATCGGGACGATAGAATCGATGCTCCGAGCAAAATTCAACTGGACAGGACCGCGAACCTGTCCGCAGTTTACACCGGTGGACATGACAGCCCCAAAGGTACGGACATCGAAAAAGTTTTTACACATCCAATCACGAGCTTTTTCAACCTCTTCTCCAGAACCTTTACGCTTTTTCTTATCCCCCTTATCTTCAACACCAACGGCCTGATGAGCCCTTTCATGCGTCTGATTGAGGATCGCCTTTTCCCGAATGTAAATCTCATAGGGGGGTTGGCAGGTCTTCACAATCTCCACGAAATTGCGGATCTTTCTCTTCAGGCAGACGTCAGTCACGAGGCCATAGCTCGTCTCCGGGTCGATACGCGGCATATTGCCTGCATCTGGGTCGCCGTTGGGGTTTCCATTTTCCACGTCAAAAAGATACACGAATTCGTAACGGTTTTTAATTGTCTCGTTCATTTTATTCACCCTCCTTTTGGTTCTCTGATTTGGTGTAAAAGGCATGTCGCTGATGATAATACCCTATGGCAAACATTCCCTGATCATCGAGGCTCAGATGGGTTGGAAAATTCTCAATACCCTGCATAATTTCCTCGATCATCTTATCAGTCCAACCGCCGTACTCAGACTTTTGAATATGGTGCTGGGCCAGCCTAAGAATCTGTGGAAAGACAATGCTCGGCGTCGCAGACGCTGATCCATAAAAACGGTCCTTGATAGTGGTATTCGCTCCAGGAATGGCATCCTTCTGCGCCTTTTCCAGCACGGCAAAAAGTCTTCCCAATCGGTAGGCAATACTGGTGGATTCCCTGTTTAATGACATAGTGACCTCCTCTGTAAGATGATGGACACGGTGTTTTCGGTTCAGACATGCTTTGATCATGGCTGCTCTGAGATAATTGATGATTTGATCCGCTCGGATACGTCCAATGAGAACCGACAATAGACTCTGCGGATAGGGGGTACCCGTAAGGATAGACTTCATCATCGCCCCTGCCAGAAGCGGTAGGATATTGTCGGACTTCCCCTGCACAGCGGTTTCTTTCAGGATCTGCCACATCCCGGGAAATTCCGGATCTCTCTCGCTTCTGAGAATAGCAAGGTCCCGGAAATGCTGCCCGATGCTTGCGCTGATATCACCAACAGTGCTAACAAGCCAGAACCGCACGGAAAGCCGGGAGGCATTAGGAGACAATCCCAGGATATAGAATTGTATGTCGGGATCGTCGATATTCGGGAGTTGTTTGCAGTCCCGCGCCGCCTCCAGGAAGAGCTGAACTTTGGCCAGATCGCTGGCGTCGTCTCGGGGATCGAGGATGACCCCCATGAAGCCCTCGATGGGTGAGGCCCGTTCTGTCCAGAAGACTGCCGTAGTATCTCCGATTCGTATCTTCTGCCGGCTCTCAAAACGGAGCAGGTGGTTGAGCGCTGTGGTGTAGGCAAAAGCAGCCGTTTCACCAATAGGGGCGTTGAAATTCTGCTTCTTGTTGTAGGAAAGAAAAGCATCCAGATTGAAGGAAACGATGCCGGCGCCGGTCGTTTGTGCTCCCTGGACGCCCTTGATGGCTGGGTGCAGACGAGCGATCGACGCCGTCTCCCCACTGACCAGGCAGGTCGCAATCATCTCGGAACCCTCTTTTACACAATGTCTTGTCCATGTCTGCTGCACTGCGGGGTGATCGTGAATGTACATTAATTCGCCGTCGAGCTGAAAAACGACGTTACCCCCCACCATTTCCTCCCAGTTTACTAACATCGGCGCCTCTCCTGGCTTCCAGGAATCCAGAAAGCGAAGAACTGCTGTCATACCGGTGTCGTTAATGCCGTCACACAGATCATGATGGAGCTTCCTGAATGCCTCAAAACACTTCAGAGACCGCGCGTCCTTTCCCTTAGCATCCTGGCCCAGAACGTAGCTGGTATTGTCCCACATGAAATTCGGTTCGATGTCAACAGACCTTTTCTTCCCGATCTGGGGAACAGTTAGCGATACGGGGACGGGCTTGTTCTTGGGCACCTCACGGATATCACGGGTCTGGACAAGGTTTCCTTCTTCATTGAGCACCAGGGCGAAATGGATCTTCTGCTTCCCGAAGCCAAAAAGAGGGATGTCCGACTGAGGATCGCCCTTCAACCGTTCGTAATACTGGTTCAACCCCTGGAGAATCATGCCTTTACCCCCTTTCCATTCCATGGCGGCACCTCGATGGTCCCGTTGTGCATGATCGCCCGGAAGAATTTAGCTTCCATACCCTTTTCAAAGTCAATGTCATGGAGCATCCAGCCAAGGTCTTTCTCGCCTTCGTGAATAGATTTTGGGATGTTCTCTATCGGTATAAAATGGGCGGGAAACTCGCGGCAGCCCAAATAAGGATGATGGAAACATTGACCTTTAGATGCCCGGCGGTCGAATATCTCTTTATGTTTTGCGTGGTTGTTATCTTCGTCACCAGTGAATTCAAAATTGGCTTCGATCACGTACGCCACATCGCGGAGTACCAGTGCAGCCCGCTGTTGCCGATCGTCCTCGATAAAGATCTGGACAGGTGAACGTCCATCCTTCATAGCCGTCTTCACATTTCCTAATGGCAATTTACTTGAAATTTCGTTGCGTCGGATGTTGTCGAAGCGGATCGGGTTAAGAACATGGATCCGATCAATCACCCAGTGGATGGCGGGTTTCCAATAGATCGCCTCCAGGATGCCCCTTGCCGCCGACGGTGTCATCACGTCATAGCTAACTCGCTCCACCTTCATCTCGGGGCGAGTAAAACAAGCATAATCTCCCCATACCTTTAATTTGACACCATAAGCCATGAAAACCCCCCCTTTCTTTTGGGTTTTTAATTTTACTCGACAGTCACTATTTAAGTAATGAGTTTCTCAACTTCGTGGAAAGTTGGATCTTCTGGACAGAGCCCCAAGTCATCCCTGTAAATATCTCTGTTGATCAACAAATTATACTGGTCATGAAGGCATTCGACAGCCCCAGCCGAGAGCAGATTGTAAAGAACACGGGGTGGTACTTGGATTGTGTAGCGCTGGGCCTTGCGGGCTGCTGAGGCAGGATATTCACTGTAGCGAAGTTCGTCAATAATATTCTCCGCTTCTTTATTCCAGGGGATGATGATGGATTCACTTCTGTCCTTGATAATTTTGAATTTCTCGCCAACCCGCCGGAAAGGGTAATCACCGCTTTTAATACCTTCTGAAAGGTCTGCAAGGATTTGAAGTTCGTCCAGTTTATCTCCTTTTAACCAGAACAGTGTGCGGAAATATTCTTCCACTGCTTCCAGTGTCAATGGATCGCTGTGATGACGCATAACCTCTTCAGATGTTTCTGCTGTCTGACGGAAATATCCTGGAGGTAGACCCGCTTCAGGCATAAACACGTAAACCTGGCCGTTTTGGGGGAGTCTCCCTTCCCGATTACATCTACCGGCTGATTGGGCAATGGAATCGATGCCTGAAAGGGATCGGAAAACAACTGGAAAATCGATATCCACGCCGGCTTCGATAAGTTGTGTGCTCACAACGCGACACGGTCCTTTTTCTTCCAGGACCTTCCTGATTTCCCTGATGACCTTCGTCCGATGTGCCGGACACATGAGTGCGCTAAGATGAAAACTCACTTCGCTGTCCTGGATCAGCTCGTAAATTTGTCGGGCATGTCTGCGAGTATTGACGATGCAAAGGACCCGTTTGTGGTTCATGAGTCGTTTTGACAGCTCTTCATCCGTCATTGTGGATAGGTACACCATGTCAATTTTCTTAAAGGTGCGATAGAGATCCATGGGATCTGGAATGATTTCGCGGACACCCTCCAGACCTTCTTTGAATTCCGAAGACTTCGATAAGGCGGGCTGTGTGGCGGTGCACAGGACAATGGTCGTTCCGTATGAAGAAGATAATTCCCTCAAGGTTTCAAGGGAAGGTTTCAAGAGCGGCACAGGAAGCATCTGTGCTTCATCCAGAATGACGACACTTCGAGCAATGTTGTGAATCTTCCGACACTGGGATGAACGGCTGCCGAAGAGAGACTCAAAGAATTGGACATTTGTTGTAACGGTCAGTGGTGCGTCCCAGTTCTCGGCAGCCAAGCGGGACCTGTGGTCTTCTTCTTTTGGTTCGAAGTTGGAGTGATGTTCCAAGACCGCCTCTTCTCCGAGGACCTGTCGGAATACTTCAGCGTTCTGCTCGATGATGGTGGTATAAGGAATCACATAAATGATTTTTTTTAAGTGGTATTTGATCGCGTGTTTTAAGGCGAAGGCGAGCGAGGAAAGGGTTTTGCCTCCACCCGTGGGGACCGTTAGGGAGAAAAGACCAGGCCGCAAATCAGCGGCATCAAGACAATGTCTTAATATGATAGAACGGTGTTGGTTGACTTTAGTTGTGGGCGCATAGGAGGTGAGATGGTTCAAATATTGCGAAAGCTTTTTTTCCAATGCCAGCAGTTCTGGATATCCTCTTCGCCAAGCCGATTTTTCTTGGTCCATAAAATGTTCTGTGTCTAGGAAATCGGCATCCACAAGGCATGAAAAAATCATTCGTGTAAAGAAAGAAAGCTCGAAGCAGGCCCTTTTCTTATCAATGCCGAAGGGTAAATTAAGTGGGACCGTTTCATTCAGGATTTCTGGCGTAGCGGCGGAGTAATTAGGTATATCTTTCTCAAGTCGCCGAACGAGGCAAGGTGGATCGTTTGTTCTACCGTCGGGAAGCCCGGCATGATGACCGGCAATGGTATAAGCAATAATTTTGCCTTTATCTTTAAGGTTATTGAAAGCGTGCTGGGCACCGGCTGTGGAATGATCGGGGCGACCCGGTTTGTTCTCAATATGAGCATCTGGATCACTGACAGCCGCAAGTCTTTCCTGAAATTCCTTAGAATACTTCCCGATATCGTGCCACAAACCTGCCAGATAAGCCCAATCACTAGCGTGGAAGTCATCTGCAAATCTTTGGGCCATTTTGGCAACCGCCCTTAAGCGTTTGCGAAACATTAACTTACCAAAATATGGCGTCATTTCCACATTTGAGTTTCCTAAATAGGTCCATCGTGAGTTGATTCCTTACTTTATAAATCCTAAGTAGAATTGAGTTCAAAAAATAACTTGCAATATGTTAGAATCTCGCCTATAATGAATTTATAGGGAGGATTCTAACATTATGAGAACGCCTGTCTTCTCAACAGAAGTCCTTCG
>VGSD01000202.1 GCA_016875155.1 Deltaproteobacteria bacterium
CCACGATGGAACCTGGCTTTAAACCTTCTGCAACGCCATTCGGACCGAAGAGCACGGCCTCTACATCGGGCGTGTCGGGAACGATGATGAAGATGATCTTTGATTTCTGTGCTACCTCTCTGGAGCAGGCAAATCCTTGTGCACCCAGGCTGCACAGGAACTTAACCGGTTCCTCTGCGATATCACACACATGAACCGTGTGGCCTGCCTTAACTAAATGACCTGCCATGGGTTTTCCCATGATCCCTAAACCGATAAATCCTAACTCTGCCATCTTTGTTTCCTCCTCTTATTGGTATTCAGAGAAATGTTTGACGATGGTTATTTAAGATAAGGTTCAATCCATTTCAGCCCGTCTTCTGTCTTTCTTGATGGAATATACTCACAACCGATCCATCCGTCATAGCCCGCTTCATCCACGAAACGGAACAAGTTGACAAAATTAATCTCTCCTGTGCCCGGTTCGTGACGTCCCGGGACATCGGCCAACTGAATATGTCCCACTTTTGCAAGATTACTTAAAATTGTCTTTGTCAGATTTCCCTCCATGATCTGCATATGGTAGATGTCATATTGAAGATAGAGATTGGGATGGCCGACTTCTGTAAATAATTGAAGGGTATCCTTGGTGCGGACCAGATGAAATCCCGGCATATCCTGATCATTCAGGGGCTCGACGATAAAGCGAATCCTTGCTTTTTCGAGAGCGTTGGCAGCAAACCGGAGATTATCGATCAGCGTCTGACGAACCTTCTCCGGAGCAACCCCCTGGGGAGTCTTTCCCACCAGGCAGTTGAGACGCGGACATCCTAATGTCTTTGCATAGTCAATCGCTGTTCCCACTCCATCTTGGAATTCCCTTTCTCTTCCTGGAAGACAGGCGATGCCTCGCTCTCCTGCTTGCCAGTTGCCTGCGGGAAGATTGTGCAATACCTGGATCAGGCCATACTTGTTCAGCCGTTCTCTCAGTTCCTCTTTGCTCCAGGCATAGGGAAACAGATATTCGACCCCTTTAAATCCAGCCTTAGCCGCCCGCTCAAAACGATCTAAAAAATCGACTTCATTAAACAGCATGGTCAGGTTGGCACTAAATTTCGGCATGATCATCCTCCGTGATTCCTGGGAATTTAAAATCGTTTAAAAGGATGCGGTTAAGGTTAAGGCAACGAGGCCCCTGCCTACCGGCGGGCAGGCGTTTCGGTTACCGGTAACGGTAATGTTCAAAGAATTTAAAAACGACAATCGTAACCTTTTATAAACGATACGGGCATCGTTGCCCTGACCGTAATACTTTTTTCTTTATCCCGCTTTCTTTGTGGCGATATTTTTAAAGATCTCCCAACTCTTCAGAAGTTCAAGAGCCCGCTCGAGTTGGTTATCGACCGGTTTCTTCTCCTTCTCCTTTACCTCCACCTTTGGTTTTTCCTTCTCTTTGGCATCGATCAGGTGACGCTCCAGATCCTTTTCCGAAGGAGGCTGTTTCGGAGGCGCCCCCTTCTCGTCTTCGAGGACTGCCGGTTTGACGACGATGTCCGGCACAATTCCCTTAGCCTGAATACTGCGGCCATTAGGCGTGTAGTATCGTGCTGTCGTGACCCGGAGTCCCGCACCATCTTTCAAAGAGAAGATCGTCTGGACCGATCCTTTTCCAAAGGTCTGGGTTCCAAGGATAATCCCGCGACCATGGTCCTGAATGGCTCCTGCCACGATCTCTGAACCGCTGGCACTTCCTCCATTTACCAGGACAACCAGAGGATAACGGGAGAGGTTGTCCTCCTGCGGGTGGGCGTTAAATTTCATCTTATGTTCTTCCCTTCTTCCCTCAATTGAGACGATGACGCCCGATTCAATGAAACGGTCCGACACCTTCACCGCCTGATCCAGAAGGCCTCCAGGATTGTTCCGTAGATCGAGGATCAAACCCTTCAATCCACCTTTGGTCTCTTCCTCCAGCGCTTTGACGGCCTTCTGAAACTCGCTATCCGTCTTCTCTTGGAACTGGATGAGCCGGACATACCCGTACTGCTTCTCCAGCAGTTCATATCGAACGCTTCTGACCGGAATCACATCTCGAACCAACGTATACTCCTTTGGTTTGGGAAAACCTTCTCTCATGATGGTAAGGGTTACTTTCGACCCCTTGGGACCCCTCATCCGTTTCACGCTTTCCATGAGCGTGAGGGTTTTTGTCGCCTCCCCATCGATTTTAAGGATTTGGTCTCCTGCTTGAATGCCTGCTTTATACGCAGGTGTATCCTCAATAGGAGAGACCACGGTCAGTATTCCCTCCTTTAAGGTGATCTCTAATCCCAATCCTTCAAACCGGCCCTTGGTCTCTTCCTGCATCTCCTTATACATGTTGGGAGGCAGGAAAGCTGAATGGGGATCCAAGGTTTCCAGCATTCCCTTGATGGCTCCGTAGATCAGGTCCTTTGATTTCGTCTCCTCCACGTACTCCTTCTGAAGGATGCCCAGGACATCGGCAAACACCCGCAGATCTTCATAGGTGGGGTTGGACAGCGCGGAGACCTTATGGAACCGTCCCAGTCCCACGGTCACGCCCAAAATAAAGACCAGAATAACCATGGAGATGATTTTTAAATTTCTCATCCCTTTTCCCTGTGACATATCTTTATCCTCCTTTTTAAATTTCTGAAAAAATCCAGAAATCTCTAATCAGAGAGCAAGTACTTTTTCAGAACTCTCTTTTCTATCATTTCCCCTTAGACCCAGTTCCTTCCGGAAGCAACGCCAATTTATCCGGTTGCGAAATCCAATCCATCGGATTCTGCGCCTTTCCCTGATGGCGGATCTCAAAATAAAGAGAAGGGCCCTTCAGCGCTCCGGCGCTGCCCACCAGGCCGATCGCATCCCCCTGAGCCACTTCATCCCCTGCTTTCTTCAGCAACTGGGAACAGTACCCTGAGACCGTAAAGACATGATCCCCATGATCAATGATCACGATATTTCCGAATCCCTTAAACCAATCGGCATAAAGGACTTTCCCGGGAAGAACAGCCCGAATCTCCGTTCCCATCGCCGCCTGAATCTCGATTCCGTTCTGTCCCTTCTCCTTGAAAAGGGAGAGCACCTTCCCGTGAACCGGTGGAGTCAGTTTCCCTTTAAAATTTTCGGGTTTTTCTCTCCCGTAGGAGAGAAGGCTTTTTTCCCGCTCTAACTTTTGAACGAGCGCCTGGAGATTTTTGGCCCTTTCCTCCAGTTCATTAATCAGTTTTTGATAGACCACTTTCTGATTCTGGATCGATTTGAGAAGGGTTTGTTTCTCTTTCTTGATGGTTTGAATTTCTGATTTCTTTTTCCCAACCTCCGAGATGTTTCTCTCCCACTGTTGTTGATCCCGGGTCAGTTCCTCCTGATACCGCTCCTTCAGGGTCACCTGATACTGAAAGGTTTCGATCAGCCGTGCATCCGAGTGAAGGATGACCTTAAAATACTTATCAACCTTCAACAAATCAGGAAAAGACTGGGAAGTAAGGAGTAAAGCCTCCGGAGGAGTCCTTTCCATCTTATAGAGGGCTGTCAATCTCGAAAGAAGTTCTTTGCGGGTTCGCTCTAACCCGTTGTTAAGCATAGTAATCTGATCCCTGGCCTGTCTGAGCCTTTCCCTGGTCTGGGCCAGTTGTCCCTCCATCTGTTTCAGTTCCTTCTCTTTCTTATAAAGTTCGGTCTCAATGGAATGGAGGTTTTCGAGGATGGAAGACTCTTTGCCACGGATCTCCTTCTCCTTTTCCCTTGTCACGGAGATCTCTTTTTTAATATCACCGAGGTCCTTCTTCTTCTGATGGATATCCTTTTCAATCTGCTCCTTCCTGTTTGCCTGCAGACAGGGAAGGGCAAGGAAGAGGATCAATCCCGAGGCGATCGCAGAGATCAAAATTTTCTCAACTTTTTTCATCAGCCTCTCAACCCACCGTATCTCAAAAACCTCATCGAAGCGACAAAACTTCCAAAAAGGCCGAGAACCATCCCCCCCGATAGAATCCATACGATTGTCTCCCAGGGCAGAAAGAGGATGGGAAGGCCTGCCATCCATCCCTTCATCAGAGGTGTGATGGTGACCAGGACAACTTGATATAACAGAAAGAGGAGGCCCATTGCCATTCCCGCTCCGAGGAGTCCCTGAAAAAGCCCTTCCAGATAGAACGGGACCTGGATAAAGGCTGGATTAGCCCCGATCATCTGCATGGCCTCAATCTCTTCTCTTCGGGAAGAGATGGTGAGCTGGAGCGTGTTGGAGACGATGAAGATGATCGCGGCCAAGAGGAGCCCTCCTAAAATCCATTGGGTGAATCGGACCAGGTAGACCAGAACAGAGAATGTCTCAATCCATTCCTGACCATACTGGATCTCTTCAATCTGCGAAACCCCTTTGAGATGAGAGATTACGTTTTCAATCTTCGTCTGGCCCCAATAGTCCTTCTTCAACCGAATTTCAATGGAGGCGGGAAGGATGGCGGGTTGAATGCCTTCGAGGAGATTCTTCTGCTTGCCCAGCCTTGCCTCCATAAAAGCCATCGCATCAAAGGGCGACAGATAATTGACGGTCTCCACTCCGTCGAGTTGCCGAATCTTTTTCAGCACACCCTCGACCTCCGTCAAGGGTGTCCCCTTTTTCAAAAAGGCGATCACCTCGAATTTATCCTCCCAGATTTTCAGAAGAGAGGTGAGGTTAAAGGCGATCAGAGAGAAGGATGAGAAGATGAGAAGTGAGATGCCGATGATCGCAATGGTGGTCAGATTGGGAAAGAGATTGCCCTTCATGTTTCGAAGGGCCCTTCTTAACGCATAGCCCGAAAAAGAGATCATCCCTCGGATCTCACCTCGCCATTGCTTTCTACGCCCCCTTCTCTCCTTGCCACAAGGGAAATCGTCCGATGGGGATAACGCTGAATCAAATGAGTATCCTGGGTGGCAAAGACGATGGTCGTCCCTTTCTGATGGAGTTCCGAGAAGATCGTCATCACCCTCCCGGTCATCTCATCATCCAGAATGGAAGTGGGCTCATCAGCGAGGATCAGGGCGGGGTCTTTGACCAGGGCCCGTCCAATGACCACACGCTGTTGTTCTCCAGCAGAAAGGGAGAGAATCAAATCCTTCTCTCTCTCCAGGAGACCCATCTGGATTAGCGTTTGAGAAACTTTTTCTTTAATCGCTTTCGGCGGGTAACCCATGACCTCAAGAACGAAACTAATATTTTCTCTCACATTACGGTCCTTCAGGAGTTTAAAATCCGGAGAAATGATTCCCATCATTTTTCTCACCTGATAGGCCTTCTTAAAACCGGGCTGAGTGAGACGGATTCCGTTAACGATCACCTCTCCGCTACTCGGTTTTTCAGCGCCAAAAAGAATACGAAGAAGGCTGCTCCTTCCCGATCCACTCGGACCGGTGATGAAAACGAACTCCCCAGCCCCGACCTCGAGATAAAAATCTGAAAAAGCCGTGATCTGGCTGGGATAAGTCATCGAGACAGAAAACATCTGTATCATTTAATCCAAACTAACACGAACCCCCTTTTTTTTCAAGAAATTAGGAGGGTAGAAATTAGGAGGGTAGAATGTAATCCCTCATTTTAAAAGGCACAAAAAGGTTGGGAGGATTAGAGAGGTTTTAGGGTGGAGTTTCTAATATTAAACTGCACTGCCTAAACCTGAATAATTCCATTATCTTTCTTAAACCGAAAAAACTCTTGACATTTTTAAACAAATGTTTAATAAATAGTTGACTCATCTACCTATGGAAGAATGAGCTCGGGGACCGCCTTTCGGGGCGGTC
>VGSD01000203.1 GCA_016875155.1 Deltaproteobacteria bacterium
ATAGGCCATTGGGAGTCCTCCTCTGTTGGACTGCATTGTATCATATTGATATGGAGACAGATAGAGTTTTTTCATTCGTTATGCTAAAAATTCTTACCCCTCACCCTCCCCATTGTGACACAGTCTCCAAGGGGTGAGGGTATAAGGGAAATTAAGCGGGCATATTATAACGGATTTCATCCACCTAAAAAAGGGAAAAATGAAAAACGAATTGAAAGCGGCATTCTGGAGGTTACAAATTAGATATTTTGACTCCGAGGGATTCTTCTGGAAGGTCGTGATTGACAAGTCTCCCTCCAAGGTGTAAGAGAGAGGTAAAGAAAGGGGTCAGCCCTTGACGCGGGACAGTCTCTCAGATAAGGACAAACCTCAATAATAGACCTGATTCTAACCCGAGCTAATCAAGAAAATGCCTTTAGCGTCTTTCCCAGAGCTGAAACGATTTAAGTATTTCCTTTTCGTCGACAAGACGATCGGAAATATATTTGTGGAGGACACTCGATATAAGGGTTTGGTAGGGTATACCCTCTTCTTCTGCTTTCTTTTTTAGACGTTCCAGATCGGGCTCGCTAATGCGAATATTAATGTTCTTTGTCTTTCGGCTCCTCTCCAATATAGCCTCAATGCGACGGCGCTTTTCACCCGTGATAGAAACAGATTTATCAATATGTGCTTCTATCCCCTTCTCGATTGGATCGAGATTAATTTTTCTTTTCATAAGAACCTCCATACCGTTTAAAAAGCTTTCTGCTTGGATAAGCCGTTTTCAAAAAAATGGATTTGTCCTCCTCAACCATGAAAGGTACTGCCCATATATAATTTTTTATTTTTAATACAAACACTTCCTGCCCTGCATAAGTCGGATTTTCAAGGATGTCTATATAATCTCCAGATAGAATACAATCTGCAATTTCTTGAAACGAAATACCCCGAGTTTTTCGCAACCATCGATCCTTCTCTACATCCCACCTAATCATAACTCAAATTTATAACATTTAGTAGACAATGTCAATAGAATTGTGCGATGGGAAGCTGGTGGAAGATGAGTAATTGAAAGAAATAAGAGAACTACCGAATTGTACCCAAATAGTGGGTGGTGAGTTGGCGTTCCTCTTGGCCTCTTTTAGCAATTTCCTTGACAGACCTAATACCATGATGTATATTGTGATGTAGCTAAAGTATTAAAGGAGGTAAGGCTATGCCTCGGATGGTTCGGAAGCAAGTTTATATCGAATCACATCAAGAAACAACTCTAAAAAAACAGGCGAAGTCTTTAGGGATTACGGAAGCAGAGGTCATTCGGCGGGCGATTGATCGCCAAATGATCTCTATTCGGTTGGGTGCCAAAGACAAAAAGGCATGGGAGAGAGAGAAAGCATTCATAGCCAAGCGCATGGCTAAAGGGCCTGCCTCAAGAGGTCGCCGATGGAGGCGCGAGGATGCCTACGAAGAAAGGCTGATGCGTTATGGCCGATAAAATCCTGGTAGATACCAACATCCTGCTTTACGCTTATGACTGTGGAGAGACGGGCAAACAGCCCCTGGCTTTAGCCTTATTGGACTGTTTGGTGGAACATGATCTGGGAGTTTTGACACCGCAGGTATTAGCTGAATTTTTCGTCAATGCGACAAAGAAATTGCGCCCCCCGTTAACCATTGAGGAAGCTTATATTCGTATTCAGAACTTTCTATTGTCGTGGGAGGTATTAGATATTAACGGTGCAATCGTTCTGGAGGCTATCCGCGGGGCCCGTACTTATCAGATGACTTATTGGGATGCACAAATTTGGGCTTCTGCCAAGATGAGCCAGATTTCTATCGTCCTCAGCGAAGATTTCGGGGATGGTGTAATGATTGAAAGTGTGAGATTCGTCAATCCATTTGGAAGCGATTTCAAACTGGAGGCATGGTTTCCTGGATTAGAAACAGATTAATATATTACTATGGTTGTTTAATATTCTTTGTAAAATCCCTCCTAACCTCCCTTTGCCAAAGGGAGGAAATAAAAGCTCCGTTTTTTTTAAAGCCTTTTAAAACTACGTAACGGAATCTTACCGGATTGTGCCCAGATAGTGGGCCGTGAGTTGGCGCTCCCGCACATTGGGGTTGGAGTAATCGGGAAGGAGCATGGGAGCCACTCGGTCGGTGATGATCCCTGCTTCCTCTAATTCCTTGTGAAATCTTCGGACGTGATCCAGGGTCATCTTTCCATCTTTAAATCTCTCCTTCACGTACATCGCCGCATTCACCCCGGCAATCCTTCCGAAGACACAGACATCGAGGAGCGAATTTCCCATCAAGCGGTTCTCGCCATGCACACCCCCTGATACCTCTCCTGAAGAGTATAGGCCAGGGATGCTGGTCTCACATTTGCTGTTGTACTCGAGTCCTCCATTCTGATAGTGAAGGGTGGGATAGACCAGCATCGGCTCTTTGGAAATATCAATTCCAAATCGCTTGAGAAGGATGTATTTTCCTGGAAACTCTTTCTTAACTGCCCCCTCGCCCATCAAGATATCAATCATAGGAGAGTCGAGCCAGATTCCTACCTTACCAGAAGAAGTTGGCACTCCTTTCTTAATATCAACACACTCCCGGATGAAACAGGAGGACTCCACATCTCTGGGTTCCCGTTCGTTGACAAACTGCTCTCCGTCAATATTGAGCACATTGGCTCCAGCCCCCCTGAACTTCTCTGTGATGAGAATGCCTTCTGCCTGCTCAGGATAAACAAGACCTGTGGGATGGTATTGATACGTATGAAGGAAGCAAATCTTGATCCCTGCCCGATAGCCAAGCACCACACCATCCCCTGTGGCACCATAGTGGTTGGTGGTCATGAACTCCTGATAATGGAGCCTTCCGGATCCACCTGTGGCAAGGATGATTGCTTTTGCTTTTGCGATAAAATATTCTTCTGTCTCGATGTTGTAAAGAACCGCCCCTGCACAATGGCCATGTTCATTGAGAATCAGCTCAACCGCAGGCGTAAACTCGATCACTTTGATCTCCGGTCGATTTCTTGCCTCATCTCTCAGTGTCCGCATGATCTCAGCCCCGGTGATATCCGCAGCATAATGCATCCGTTTCCGGGATGTTCCACCACCATGGAGTGCTTTCAGGCGACCATCCTCCATCTTGGTCAACATACAACCCAGGTTCTCCAGCCATGCGAGTACTTTGGGGGCTTCTGTTACAAGAGTATGGGCAAGTTCCGGGACATTCTTGAAGTGGCCACCACCCAATACATCTAGATAATGATAGTAGGGTGAGTCTTTTGTACTCTTCGTGGCGGCCTGAATGCCGCCCTCGGCCATCATGGTGTTGGCATCGCCATGCCTGAGCTTTGTGGCAATCATCACTCGGACACCTGCTTCCTGCGCCATGAGGGCAGCGGCTGTTCCTGCGCCACCTCCCCCGATGATCAGGATGTCCGTCTCATAATCAATCTTATTCAAATCAATCTGATCAGGATTAATACGGCTTCGGGCTTCGAGAAGTCGAACCATTTCCGGTTGAATAGCATAACCTTTGTTAGGTCCCACCCGAACCTCTGTTCTTGAGCCAGGTTTATAGTCAGGATGAAACTTCTCAAGCCGAACCTGCCTCTCCTTCAACGACAGCAGGGGAAACTCTTCTCCTCTTTTCTTCTTTTCGACCCTGGCTACCCGGGTAGCCTCAACCTTCTTGATCAGTTCTTTCAACTCACTGGTGTAAGGCATGATTCCTCCAAATAATCTTACAGGTTCAGGTGAAGGCTGAGGTTGAGAAGTTCTAAACCTCAACCTTAACCTCAACCTTTCTTTATAGGTAAGTCTTCTCTTTGGGTGTCCAATCTTCTTCAGCCTGTTCGGGTTCGATCTCTCTTGAGCTATAAAGGCTTTTTAATGTCTCCTCATCGGTATCCATTAACCGACGAAGCATCTGCTCATATTTTCCCGTCTCAACCTCTTTGACCATCGAAGCCAGATGCTCTGCCCTAGGAGCGACATACTTTCCATAGAGTCGTCTGCCCAGAATGGCAATATTGTATTGACAGAGTTCAGCAGGACATCTTGAAGTGCACAAACCACACATCACACAATCGAACGAGAGCTCTGCCAAGCGAGTGACATCTCCCCTCATTCCTGCAGCAATATAATCCATCACCTCAATATCCATCGGGCAAGACTTGGTACAGGTATTACATTGGAGACATCGGAGGAGTTCCGGATAATTTTTCACCAAAGTCTCAATTGAAGGCTTGACCTTCTCTATATCATAGACGCTCTTGGTCGCCGGGAAAAAAGGAATCTGGGTAAGATACATGTTGGGTTGAACAACAGTCTGGCAGGCTAATCCCACTTCGATTTTATAACTTCCTGGAAATCGGTAAACCGTCCCGCAGGCCCCGCATATCCCTCCACGGCATCCGCACCCCCGGATCAGCTGATATCCGGCATACTCCATGGCCTTCTGGATGGTGAGAGAGGCAGGAACCTCATACCTTTTCCCCATGATGAAGATGGGAACCAAATCCTCTTTTTTATTTACCTCGACTCCCATGGCATCCTCCTGGCAGCCCCCCTCACCCTACCCCTCTCCCACCAGGGGAGAGGGAAATTTGTAGGGGGTGGCTATAACGCTCCTGATTCGATCTTTAATTCGTCTTCTTTGAATGTGGCTACTGGTGGCACTTCATTGACATCTCTTCCGGGAACATAGTTGAACATCTTCTGAATCTTATCCCCAACACTCCTGAAGAGAGTGGCAACCGGGAGTCTGCTCGGACAGGCGCTGTCGCAGAGCCCGCATCCAATGCAGGAGGTGACCATATGGGTCATCCGGATGAGATGAAAGATGAGGGTGTCGGTGGGCATCCGGATTCCTCCTTTGCGGTCTGCCCATCTCAAGAACTGATCTCCTTCATGCTCAAACACGGCCGTCTTGAAGACGCACTCCTTGCAATAACAGATCGGGCAGGAAATCATGCAGTTGTGACATCGAATACAGGTTGAAAATTTATCCAGAAAAGCCGGCAGATTCTTGACAATCCCGCTGAATTCCTGGAAGAGAGCATCTCTTTTCTTTATTTTCTCAGCAATGACTTTATTGACCACCTCGCTCCTTGAGGCGGGTTCATTTCCTGAAGTAGAGAGGAGCCCTTTCTCTTCCAGCTCTTTTTCTAACTTATCTCCGATCTCAAGCCCAACTTCTTCATCTGTTTTATAGCCAAAGAGCCTGATATGAATATCGGCCTTTGGCACAGGATATTCACACATCTGGCAGGCAGGTCGGAATGCAAATCCCTGTGGAGCTACGGGCGCCCCCTTCTCCATGCTTTTCAATAAATCTGATTCCAGTTTTCCGCCTTCCTTTCCCTCTTGAACCATCTTCGAGTAGTCCGTGACTTCAAATGTTCCCGGACAGTCGATGCCGATGACAAAGAGGTTCTCCAGTTTTACCTGAAGAAATTTGGCCAACTCCACAACGGCCCTGATCTCACAGGTCTTCAATACGGCAGCGACTTTCTTGTTTAAATTCTTTATAGAGAGATTGGAGGCAACCCTTGCGGATTGAACCGGTATCGTCAGTGAAAAGGGAGACGCACCATCCATCTTTCCGGGGTCGTGGATCAACGTTTGAGCAAACCCATCTCCAGAAGGAAGCTTCTTGGGAATGAGAAGGGCTTCGATCACTCCCTTTTCTAAAAGGGATTTAAGAAACCCGTTGACGGTCTCCTCGGTCTTTCCTCCAGAAACTTTTAATACTGTCTGCTTTGCCATGTCTGG